>JADHXC010000030.1 GCA_016783135.1 Dehalococcoidales bacterium
GAGGTACGTCGACCCCGGCTATACCGGCAAGGATGGTAACCGTCCAGGGCTGAAACGCCTCCAGGATGACGCCAAATACAGCATGTTCGAGAAGGTAGTCGTGTTCAGGCTGGACCGCCTGGCCCGGAAGCTCCGGCTAATACTGGAGATAGAGGAAAAGCTCAAGGAGCATGGTATTGGCTTGCATTCGGTAAAAGATACCATTGATACCTCTACAACGATGGGGAGAACCGTCTTCCAGGTGCTGGGTTTAGCCGCCGAGTGGGAACGTGAGGCAATCGTTGACAGGACAAAGAACGGCCGACTCCAGCGTTACAAGGATGGGTGCTGGGCTGGAGGCAAGCCACCGTACGGATATTCGTATGACAAGGACAGCAAGAAACTCGTCATCGACAAGAAAGAGGCCATGGTAATCCGTCGCATATTCACGGAGTACAACTCCGGTAAATCACTTGCAGGCATTGCCAATGCCCTCAATGGCGACAGAATACCCCCACGGTGGAGTAAGGGTAAGGGTTGGAGACCCAACGCAATCCGGCACATAGTACTCAATCCTGTCTACAAAGGGACACAGATACTCAACCGCCACCAGCACATATCGGACATAGCCAGGGTCGATATGAGTAAGGCTATCATTGTGGACGTGCCCCATATCATATCCGAAGAGGAGTGGCAGTTGGCACAGGAGCACCTTGTTGCCAACAAGAGGGTCCGACCTGTACGCGAGAACAAATGGCTTCTCCAGGGCATGATAACCTGTGGACTCTGCGGTATGAGCTTCAAGGCTGAAGGAAGTCCCAGATACAGGTACTACAGCTGCCGGGGCAGGCTGAAGCAACACCGACTTGACGGCTCTCCGAGGTGCACGTCACCCAGACACAATGCGGACTGGCTGGAAGAGCAAGTCTGGCAAAGGGTCGAGGCGATAGTCAATGACCCCAATAACCTTAACCCGTTGCTCAGAGAAACCATTGACAGCCTGAGAAACCGTGAAGAGGAACTCAGAGCCAGGATACTGCCGATTGACGAGCAGCTAGTTCAGATAGCCGAACAGAAGATGAAGCTGGCTGATGACTGGGTAGTCAGCAACATGAATGCTGAGAGGTTCCACGAGCTACGGCAGAGCCTCGAAAAGGAAGAGACCAGGCTGACATCCATAAGGGCCGAAATAGACCCCGCACAGATACAGGAGCTCGAAAGTACCAGAGGGCTACTCCGCTTCTGGCAGGGTCAGATGGAGTCAATGGCGTGGAATACCGAGGAAGAAGACGGTCGGATGGTGAGGTTGGTTGATACACCACACAAGACTGTCCTACGGCTAGCCGGGTTGGAAAGTGCAAGCCTGAGCGAGTCCATGCAATTCCCCGCAACGAGGCGAGAACTACTCCAAAAGTTACAAGTGCAGGTGGTGGTTTTTCATGATAGAATAGACGTCAAAGCGATCTTCCCCATCGAACCAGTTTATCACCAAAAGTGCACTTCCACTTATTGAAGAGGAAGGGGAATAATTATTTAAGAGGGGGTGCCCCTTCTGAGGGGCTTCGCTCCTCTTTTACTCCTCTAACAGGGTGCTGAAAAACCCTTTCGACCATCCCCCTTCCCCCCTTCCTAGCCAGGAAGGAGCCTTCTGCGGAAGGGGGGGAATATTATATCTGGGGGACACCCCCAGACCCCTGCCATAAGGGGGCGCCCCTGAGAAGGGGCGGAAACCCTCTGGACTCCCCTTTTTCAGCATCCTGCTAAGATTCTTCACTTATACTCAGGTCTCCAGTTCAGAGTGATATCGGTGCAGGGCAGATTGCTTCGGCTTCAGCCTGCTGGCAAAGCCAGCAGGTTCGCTCGTAATGACAGGGGGAGCACTGCCATAGGGCCAGTCAGGGAGGGCAACAGAACACGGTTTCCTTGAGCTACCAGGCCCGTTCTGCTAAGATGGCATCATGAAGGTAAGACAGGGAACCGTCCCGGAATCCGCACCCCCGGCCGAAGACCGAAAACCGGCCACCACAGTGGATTACGTTCACCTCCCCACCAATGAGGACGTAATAGCCTTCGCCGGCTACTACACCCCTGAGCAGGAGGTGAGGCTGCCTTTCCGCGGGCGGGAACTACTCTACGTCACCGGCCACATTGTGGTGGAGTCCGCCTGCCACGACGGCACCTGCGAGCCGCAAAACTACTGGTACGCCCTCGTGCCGGGGTATGTGGTAGAGTGGCAGTACCGGAAGAACGAGTCCGACCTGCCGGTATCGAAAGTGGAACCGATTTCAGACCCGGGAACACGGAGGGAAATCGAGGACATCATCTTCCGCACCGAGGCCGTTTCCCGCGTTGAGTTCCACTAGGCGCGACCGGACACCGCTGAAGAGGGAGAGTGTGTATGAATGTTATCGGCATCAGCTCGGGGGGAGTCGGCCGCCTCACTAACGTGGACCGCATGGTACAGGCAGTCCTAGAGCAAAGCGGACATGATACCGAGTTCGTCAAACTAGCGGAGCTCAACTACAGCGCCTGCAGGGGTTGTGTCCGGCTGTGCGCCGGGCCACAGGTATGTATGCTGGAAGACGACCTGCTTCCGTACTACCAGAAGGTCAAAGACGCGGACGCCGTCGTCCTAGGCGCCTCGGTATACTTCGGCAAGATAAACGCCGCCATGAACAGCTTTGTGGAGCGTTTCTTCGGTTACCGTCACGTCGATATCACGATTGCGAAGAAGCCATTCGTACTTGTCATCGGCGGCGGTGGCAGAGACCTGAATGAGGTCGAGAAACAGTTCCGCGAGATGCTCCGGCCCTTCGGGGTGAATGTCCTGAATGTGGTGAAGTATTCGTCAGGCATCCCACCCTGCATGTCGTGCGGTCGCCACAAGGAGTGCAGCATCGGCGGACTCTACGGAGCAATGGGTAAAGCCTCCCACACGCTCGACATCCAGCCGGAGCACTTCCGCCGGTGGGAAGACTGGCATCCGGTTAACGAGGCGGTTGAAGCCGCCGGGAAGAAGCTCAGGGAACTCTAGCAGGGTGATGAAAAACCCTTTCGACTGTTCCAGTTGCACATGGCTCATCTTGGCTACACGGGATAAGGCGTACACCAGTGCGAAGGTTTTGTTGGGTGGAAGCCGAATCAAGGGGGGCGCCTCTCAGAAGAGGCGGGGCCCCTCAGAAGGGGCCTGCCCTCTGGACTCCCTTTTTTCAGCACCCTGCTAGTCTTACCTGTCCGCAGCACACACCTCGGCCAGAAAGACCTCCACTTCCCGCGGGGAGCGCAGCTCATAAACACGCGCATGGTGTGGTAACCCTTCAAGGTCGGCGCTTACGCCCCTATGGTGGCGGCGCCATGCAGTTGCCTGGTAGAGGAGAAGCGAGTCCCGACTCAGGAACGACAACCGCCATGATTCGTAGTTGGTGCCCCACAGCATTTCCCTTCGCCAGGCACGGGTGACGGTCCGCTTCAGGACACGCCAGAAGGCCACGCGGTAGGACAGGCGCAACCAGACGACGGTATCGGCCTGCGGCAGGGTGAGAGTGCGCACCTCACTGTAGTTGCCATCACACACCCAGCCTTTGTTGTGCTCGTTCAGGACCTTTGAAATATCAGCACGATACTCGTCAAGGGGCTTCATCACCCAGCCCGGCAGCCAGGCAATCGCGTCAAGTTCAATATGGTGAACTCCAAGACAAACGGCGATGCGAGCGGCAACGGTAGTCTTTCCCGAGCCGGTTGGCCCATAGACCACGATGCGGCGTCCGATATCCACCATGCCGAAAGCATACTCCATCGCTGAGGTGCATTCAAGCTGTCGGAGTATTGTCCCCGGTCCCTGCCTCTGCTATGCTTGACCCGATAGCATGGAAAGCCGGAAAGAAGAACCTTTCGATACCACCGCAGGCCCGCGGGCGTTTGCGGGAATCGACTATGTTAAAATCACCGTCTTCGGCTTAGGCCTGACCGCCCTCTGGTCGAGCCTGCACACCATCGTCCTGCCGCTGCGGCTCCTGGACTTCGTCCCCGAGGCGTCGAAGAACACCTACCTGGGGTACCTCACCTTCGCCGGCCTGGTGCTGGCGATGCTGGTACAGCCGATAATCGGCGCACGCAGTGACCGCTCCGGCTCCAGATGGGGCCGCCGCAAGCCCTACATCCTGGTCGGCGCGGTGGCGACACTGCTCCTGCTCCCCGGAATCGGCCTCTGGTCAAGCTATGCCCTCATCTTCGTCTTCTACTGCCTTTTACAGGTGGCCACCAATACCGCCCAGGGCCCGTACCAGGGCTTCATCCCCGACCTCGTCCCGACAGATAAGCGGGGGCGGGCGTCCGGGGTAAAGAGCCTTCTGGAACTGCTGGGCGGCATCACCCTGGCGCGCCTGGCCGCCTATTTCATGGACCGCTACTCACCGGGCGACGGGGCCTACTGGCTCTGGCTGACGCTGGGGACGCTCGGCGCCGTGTTCCTGGTAGCAACCCTGGTTACACTACTGGCCGTCCGGGAACGCCCGGGAACCAGCGCACCCCGGCCACCGCTGCTGCCAGGCCTGGTCAGGAGCTTCCGGATTAACGTTAAACAGGAGCCGGACTTCGTCTGGTTCCTGGTATCTCGCGGGATGATGGCTATACCGGGTGTAATCCTGCAGACCTTCGCCCTGTACTTCCTTACCGACGTCATCGGCGTGGACAGCCCGGCAGAAGCCGCCGCTAACCTCCTGATTACCGTTGGAGTCGGTCTCGTAGTCACTGTCTACCTTGCCGGACGTCTCTCGGACAGGGTGGGACGCAGACCAATAGTGGTCGCCAGTGGGCTTCTCGGTGCCGTGGGGGTAATTCTGCTGTACTTCTCCCACGACCTCACGACAGTCCTTGCCTCCGGCGCCGTCATCGGTCTGGCCAACGGGGCTCTTCTGAGTGCCGCCTGGGCCCTGGCCGCCGACCTCGCCCCCAGGGATGCCGGGGCAAGGTACCTGGGTCTGGCCAACCTGGCACTGGCTGCCGGCTCCGCCCTGGCCCGTCTTATCGGCCCGGTTATCGACTTCTTCAACAGATACGGGGAGAACCTGGGCTATTCCATGATGCTGCTGGTGTGCCTGGTGTGCTTTATTGCCGGTTCACTCCTGGTGCTGAAGGTTAAGCGAATCCGGTAGGTGCCCCTCTCAGAAGAGGGGGTGCCCTCTAGCGGCCACGCTTCCAGGTCCATCTCTCAAGTACCAGCGCCAGAAGGAGCAGCACCAGCGCGACGGCGCCGCCTGCCGCCCCGATACGCATCGCCCTTGTGTCCCACTGCTGGCTGATAACGGTATCCCATCCCCAGGCTCCCATATACGCCATGCCAAGGTATTGCACGGTTTTCCCCAGCCAGCAGGCAATAAAGAACCTCCAGAGCGGGAACCGGAGGTTCCCGGCGACGATGCCAACCAGGTCGATAGGCAGCGGGGAGGCGGCAAAGACAAAGACCAGTGCTGACCCCCACCGCTGAAGCCAGGCGCCGGCATTTTGATAGGTCCTGTTGTTCTGCCAGATGCCCCGCCCGCTGTATCCGGCCAGATAGGAGGTCATCTCACCGATACCGCCGCCCACACCGGCCGCCAGCCCGACCAGCAGCGGGTTAAAGGTGGCCCCCAGCGAGAACAGCGCCACGGCCCCGGGCGAGGGAAGAATGACAGTGGCAGTGGTGACCATGCTGATGAGGAAAGCACCGATGTAGCCGAGGCTTTCGAACTTCTCGACTCTCTCCGGATTGTACTGGAAGAAGACAAAGAGACCGACGGCAATGGCAAGGACGAAAAGGAGTATCAGCAGGGAAAGGTAGTTCCTCCTCAGCCAGTTGCCTTGCTGGTCAGGAGTGAACCCATCCCGGGAAGTGTCACCGCTCATATCAGCCTGCCCCGCACATGCTATCGTTGCTGCCTGGCACTGATTTTGCTATACTTGACTGGTACGCCCCCATCGTCTAGAGGCCTAGGACGACAGCCTTTCAAGCTGTAAACATGGATTCGAATTCCATTGGGGGCACCAATTTCTCTGGTTAATTCTAGCACCTTTCAGGGTCTGGTTGACAATATACCTGTCTCTTCTATTTTCGGCACCCTTCCAGCCTGTTCTTCTCGCTCCATCCATTACCGGTTGTGTACTCTGGCCAATCTGTGATAAAAGTCGCTGACACGTTCTCCTCTTCTGTGTAAAATTTAGTTAAAACAGGCAGGAGGAGAGGACATGAACACCAGAATTCGCAACCTGGGCATCATAGTAATGCTGTTTGCGGTGGTATCGCTGGCTATGGGTATCGTATTTGTACAGCAGGGGTTCGCCAAGGAAGCATTCCTGGTAGATGCCATGGAACAAGAGCAGATTACTGCGACAGGTGTAGAGGGTATTGTCGATAACATGGTAAAAGCCCAGCTAGCCGGAGATACAGTCCGGGAACACCGGCATAGCATATCCCCTACATATGGAGAGCTTCTTGGAGATGGTGGCCGTTATGACCCGACCAATACCACGCAGCTCAGCTATGCCCAGGCCCTTAACCTCGAGAACTACCTGTACCTTGCCGTAGCATCCTTCGGTATCTTCACGGTGGTCAAGGTAATTGGCGTCTTTATGATAGTCATGGGCCTTGCGTTTGGTACTACAGGATACGGTCTAATCAGTAAATCCAGCAGCTAGTGATAAGACAATAACAGACCATATTCTTAGTAAATAGGTGGCGGCAGTTAGAAATACTACATGCCGTCATCTATTTGCTACTACTGTTGTGTAAGGCACGGGAGAACAGGTGGAAGTACAGTCCCAAGGCGTGCCTATGTGCCACTTGCCATTCAAATAAGCCTATTTACGCAGGTTCCTGCCTGGTAGAACTAATTCCCGGTCCAGCCGGACCATCTCCGGGCACCTGCGCTGATGCTCGCGGAGCTCGCTGATGGGAAAGAGCCGCTCACAAGCCGGACACCGTATCTTCTTCTCAGGCGTTGTCTCCGCCATCAGAACCTGTCCTTCAACTGCCGGTAGGTATCCGCCAGCGCCTCGGGTATGACCCTGGTATCGGCCACCACCGGCATGAAGTTGACATCGCCCGGCCAGCGGGGAACGATATGGGTATGGATATGGTCGGCTATACCGGCACCGGCTACTTTGCCGGTGTTGGTCCCAATATTGAAACCGCCGGGACTAAGTGCTTCCCGCAGCACCCGGATACACTGTGTGACAAGCTCGAAGTGCTCGTGCATCTCTTCGGTTGTCAACTCCTCCAGGCCGGCCACATGGCGGTAGGGGGCCACCAGGAGGTGCCCCGGGTTGTAGGGATAAGTGTTCATGATGATGAAGTTCTTTTCCGCCCGGTGCAGGATATAGTTGGACACGTCGGCATCTTCCACGGGCTTCTGGCAGAGAATGCACCCGGCCGGTTTCTCCATCCGTATATACTCCATACGCCAGGGGGCCCAGATGTGCTCCATGTCATTCTCCTTACCGGCTGATTGACCATCCCTATTCTAATCGTCCGCCACCGGCAGGTCAAAGCCATTGTAGCAGAAACCGTTATGGCTTAACCCGTTGCAGCAGTGGGCTTCACCCGTTACAGCAACACCCGTTGCAGCAACGGGCAGCATCCGTTATAGTGAGACTGGTATGAAGAGCAAGGAACTGTCCGGCGAGACGATTACGTTTCTGGGCACCGGCGGCGCCAGGTTCATGATAATCAGCCAGATGCTTGCTTCAGGCGGCCTCTGGCTGAACATGAGCGGCACCGAGATACTTATCGACCCCGGCCCCGGCTGTATCGTCCAGGCCACCAGGAGGAAGCTCAAGGCGGAGAACCTGAGCGCCATCATTCTGTCGCACCGCCACCTTGACCACTCCGCCGACATCAATATAATGGTCGAGGCGATGACCCAGGGCGGTTTCAAGAAGCAGGGTCGCCTGTTTGCCCCCGCCGATGCCCTGGAGGGTGAGCCGGTAATCTTCTCCTACCTCAAGGAACGCCTGGACGGGGTCGAACTGCTTGAAGCCGGGAAGTCCTACACCGTGGGCAATGTCTCCTTCACCACGCCGGTACGCCACATCCACCCGGTTGAGACCTACGGCATGGTCTTCAAGACTGCCCGCCATACCTTCTCCTGCATCACGGATACCCGCTACTTCGACGGTCTGACCGATTACTACAAGAATGAACTGCTGGTCATCAACGTGGTCTTCATGGAACCCCGCACCCCGCAAAGCCACCCCGATACGCCCATCGACCACCTGTCCGTTCCTGATGTCGAGCGTATTGTCAGCGAAATCAGGCCGAAGACGGCCATACTGACGCATTTCGGGATGGGTGTCTGGCGGAACAATCCCCGGGAGATAGCCGGGAAGCTGTCCGAAAAGACCGGCGTGAAGGTTATCGCCGCCCGCGACGGCATGAAGTTCGACCTCGCCGAACTGGATGCAGACCAGGTCCAGCCGTCCTCGACTTAGCCTATCCGGGTAACTTCCAGTATAATAGTATCCGTGACCATCGATAAGGCCAACCTCGACAAGATACTGCACCGCGTAACCCGTCCCGCCCGCTATACCGGCGGCGAGTGGAACAGCATCATCAAGGACTGGGCAGCTACTCCCATTCGTGTAGCCCTCTCCTACCCGGATGCCTACGAGGTGGGTATGTCCAATATGGCCCTGCCCATCCTCTATAGCCTGCTCAACGGCCAGCCGGACGTCCTCGCGGAGAGGGTGTTTGCCCCCTGGGTGGATATGGCGGCCGCGATGAGGGAATCCGACATTCCCCTGTTCAGCCTAGAATCGAAACTCCCACTGGCTGAGTTCGACATAATTGGTTTCTCCCTAGGCTACGAGCTGACCTACACCAACGTACTGAACATGCTGGACCTGGCGGGAATCCCGGTCCGTGCCGCCGAGAGGGACGACTCCCACCCGCTGGTTATTGCCGGCGGCAGCTGCGCCCTTAACCCGGAGCCGATGGCCGACTTCATTGACGTCTTCGTTATCGGCGATGGTGAGGAAGCAGTACTGGAGATGCTCGAGACCTTCCGGCACTGGAAGGAGGAAAACGGCACCACCAAGGAGCAATTGCTCCGCCGCCTGGCCGCCATTTCCGGCGTGTACGTACCGGGTCTGTACCAGGTTGAGTATCAGGCTGATGGTACCCTGAAGAGCATCACCCCGACGGCACCGGAGGCCAGCCCGACCGTCCGGCGGCGAATCGTAGCCAAGCTTCCGCCCCCACCCACCGCACCGGTGGTACCCTACATCGAGGTAATACACGACCGTGGCGCAATCGAGATACAGCGCGGCTGCACTCGCGGCTGCCGTTTTTGCCAGGCCGGTATCATATACCGCCCGGTAAGGGTGAGACCTCCGTCAGAGGTGCTGGACGCAGCCGAGGAACTGGTAACCGGCTGCGGCTACAACGAGGTCTCCCTGGTCTCGCTGAGCACCAGTGACTACCCCGGGATTGACCGCCTTGTCACCGACCTCTCCCGGAACCTCGATGACGTCACCCTGTCATTGCCCAGCCTCTATATCAACAGCTTCACCGTGGAGCTGATGGACTCGCTGCTGTCGCGAAAGAAGATAGGTCTTACCTTCGCCCCGGAGGCAGGGAGCGAGAGGCTGCGGCGGGTCATCAACAAGAACATCTCCGACGACGAACTATTCGAGACGTTGGAAGCCATCTTTGCCAGGGGATGGAAGAGCCTCAAACTGTACTTCATGCTCGGACTGCCCGAAGAGACCATGGAGGATGTCCAGGACATTGTCCGGCTGGTGGACAGAATCCGGGCCCTGGGCAGAAGCACGGCGGGCCGGACTCCCCAGATAAGGATTAACATCTCCACATTTGTCCCCAAGCCGCACACGCCGTTCCAGTGGGTGGCCCAGGCGGGCGAAGAAAAACTGACCGCCCGGCAGGAAGTGCTCAAAGCGGGTCTTCGGCGGAAGGGTACGCGGCTGTCCTGGCATGACCCCGGGACCAGTGTGCTCGAAGCTGCGATGTCGCGAGGGGACAGGCGGCTGGGAGGGGTTATTTACCGTGCCTGGCAGCTCGGCTCCGTCTTTGACGCCTGGAACGAGCACTTCAGCTATGGGAACTGGGATACTGCTTTTACCGAAGCCGGACTCGACATTGATTTCTACGCCCGAAGGCAGCGTCCCCCGGACGAGGTGTTCCCCTGGTCACATATCGACATCGGCGTGACCGCTGACTTCCTGAAGAGAGAATACAAACGTGCCCTGGCAGGCAAGCAAACCCCGGACTGCCGTGAGGGCGCTTGCTACGCCTGCGGCCTGGAGGAATCAGAGCCGGCCTGCCGGGAGAAGCGGCGACAGATTAAGCGGGACTAGCAGGGTGATGAAAAACCATTTCGACTGTCCCGGTTGCACATGGCTCATCCTGGCCACACGAAGTCACAAACGGCAACGTCCGCACCCGCTTCGGCAAAGGTCAGGGCTATTGCCCGGCCTATTCCCTGCCTGCCTCCGGTGACTGCGGCAACCTGTCCCGCTACTCAGGCGATATCCATGTGGGCCAGAGCCACTACTTCATCGCCTTCGCTCATTCGCATCAGTATCACTCCCTGAGTGCTCCTGCCCTGGACCGTGATATCCTTGACCGGTGTGCGGACGACAATACCATTGGAGGAGATGAACATCACTTCCTGCGACCGTGTGACCAGCCTGGCATCAGCGAGACCGCCGGTCTTTTCAATTATCTTGAAGGTCCGGACGCCACCACCGGCACGGTGCTGTTTGGGGTAATCATCAATAGGCGTAAGCTTACCGAAGCCCTGTGTAGTCACTATCAGCAGGTATGTTTTCGGCTGGGCGATACCGGCACCGACGACCCGGTCACCTGCGGCCAGACGGATACCCCGAACTCCACCACTTGTCCGGGAGCTGGCCCGGATACTGGATATGGCAAACCTTATCGACTGCCCGTTTTCGGTCACCATGACAAGCTCTTCCCGGTCAGTAGCCACAAGGCTGGCCACGAGTTCGTCTCCGTCCTCCACGTCCATGGCAATGAGTCCACTGCTGCGTACAGCGGCGAACTTGTCCAGGGCCGTTTTCTTTACCTCTCCAAGGCGCGTAACCAGCACCATAAACGCATCCGGAGTGAATTCCGGCACGACCGCCATATCAGTAACCTTCTCATCCTCTAATATGGAAAAGAGGTTAATAACCGCCGTTCCTTTGCTCACACGGGAGCTATCCGGCGGCAGTTCGTAGCACTTGACGCTGAAACACCTGCCCTTGTTAGTGAGCAGGAGCAGGTTGTCATGGGTATCCGCCACCGCCAGCAGCCTGACGGCGTCCTCCTCCCGGGTAGTTATGCCAATAATGCCCTTGGCACCACGGTGCGTGGACCGGTAGGCACGGGTCGGTACACGTTTGATGAAGCCCCGGTTACTCAGAATCACAGCCACACGCTGGTGGGGGATGAGGTCTTCTTCCCGGAACTCGGCAACACCCTCGGTGCTTATCTCGGTCCTGCGCTCGTCGCTGAACTCGGTCTTGAGCTTTTCAAGCTCCTCCTTCACCACTCCCAGTAACCTCCCGGGATTGGTCAGCAGGCCCTCCAAGTAGGAAATGGTCTTCAGCACCTCGGTGTACTCTTCGAGCACCTTGTTTCGTTCCAGAGTGGCCAGACGGCGCAACGGCATCTCAAGGATGGCATCCGCCTGTACCTGCGACAGGCTGAATTCGCTCATCAGGTTCTGTCTGGCATCCTCAGTGGTACGCGACTTCCTGATGGTGGCAATCACCTTGTCGATATTATCGAGGGCTATCTTCAGGCCCTCCAGAATATGGGCCCGGCTCCTGGCCTTCTTCAACTCGAACCGCGAGCGGCGGGTAACAACCTCGCGGCGGAAGTCTATGAAGTACTGGAGCGCCTCTTTGAGGCTGAGCACCCGGGGCTGGCCGTCCACCAGCGCCAGTATATTGGCAGCGAAGGTAGTCTGGAGCTGGGTGTATTTATAAAGGTTGTTGAGTAATTTCTGCGGTTGTGCTTCCCGTTTTAACTGGATAACGACGCGCATTCCCTGCCGGTCGGACTCATCACGCAACTCACTGATACCGGTAATTTTTTTACTGGTTACCAGGGAAGCAATCTTTTCAACCAGCGCAGCCTTGTTCACCTGGAAGGGTAACTCGGTAATAATTATCTGACGCTGACCGGTCTCGGAGGCGTCCCCCAGATACGCCTTGGCCCGTACCACTATCCTGCCCCGCCCGGTAGCGTAGGCACTCTTAATACCTTCTTCACCGAGGATAACACCGCCGGTAGGGAAGTCAGGACCCTTGATAAACTCGGTCAGCTCGTCAATCGTCGCCCTGGGGTTGTCAATCAGATAAGCGACGGCGTCACACACCTCGCTCAGGTTGTGAGGGGGGATGTTGGTGGCCATGCCCACGGCGATACCTGAACTGCCGTTGACCAGCAGATTGGGAACACGTGCCGGCAGGACAACAGGCTCCTTGAGACTTTCATCGAAGTTTGGGTTGAAGTCGACGGTCTCTTTGTCGATGTCGGACATCATCTGCTCGGCAATCGCGGTCAGGCGGGCCTCGGTATAGCGCATTGCCGCGGGAGGGTCATTATCCACGCTGCCGAAATTACCCTGCCCGTCAACGAGCATCGCCCGCATGGAGAAGTCCTGTGCCATGCGCACCATGGCATCATAGACCGGCCCATCGCCGTGAGGGTGGTATTTGCCCAGTACCTCACCGACAATACGCGCGCTCTTCTTGTAGGGTGTATTGGAGTTCATACCCATCTCGTTCATGGCGTAAAGGATACGACGGTGTACCGGCTTCAGCCCATCACGCACGTCCGGCAGAGCGCGGGAAACGATTACGCTCATCGCATAATCGAGGTACGAACTCCTCATTTCATCTTCGATGCTTACCGGCCTGATTTTACCCAGAACCATTTCTTTAATCGCTCCTATAGTTCTTCGTCAACATCGTCATCATCGGGAACCTCTTCAACCAGCAGTTCCATCTCATCGCCACCTCCGACCACCGTATACCCCGGGTCGTCGGTGACACTTTCCTCCTGTTCCAGCTCACGCCGGAGTGCGCGGTCGCCGATACCAGTACGCCCGCCAGAGAACCCTTGAGCAGGGAAGGAAAGGCGCCCCGCCTGGCTGGGGTGCTGGTATACCTCCCGGATGATTATGCTTATTACATCCTCGGTGGACCTGACTATGGCGGCGGAGTACCTGTTGCCGCCCTGCGCTAATCGGGCGAGTCGCTGCCCGTAACCGGGCTCGACCTTCCCGAGATACTCCCCGGCGTTGTTCTCTGCTACCAGTGTAGAACCGTCTATGCGCAGTTGCACCCGGTCGCCGGCCACCATCCTGACCACTACCTCCGGTGGGGCCGGGTCAACCAGCCGGACTACCCCCGCTTTACCTGTTTCCTCAATAAAGGATTGCGGTTCCAGCCTGTCGGCTCCCGCCGTGGCACCGATGGCAGTCCCTTTGAGGCGTGACAGGCGCTGCAGGTTCTTCCGGGCAATAATGTTGTGAGGGTCTATTTCCCCGGTACGCCGGTAGGCCTCCTCGGAGAGAGAGTACTCTCCCAGTTCCAGATGCGCCCGGCCGAGACGATTAAGCGCCTCGACGTCATCGGGAAACGTCTCGATGATGCTTTGGTTGACGGCTACCGCCTCCCTCCACTTACCTTCCATGGCCAGGGTAATAGCCTGTTTACTCGTCTGCCGCCTGAGTCGCGACCGGTCCTCTTCCTGGTATAACATCCTCTGTCCTTTGCTATCAGCCACAAATTTCATCATACCTTAGCTAATACCGCCGGACAAGTCAATACCTTTTTGACCGGAATTTTCGTATTAACATCGCACCGAAAGCCAGCTACACAGACACAGCGGGGGATTCCCCGGAACGGTAAGAAGTGACGCCTCTTGCCAGTGCCGGACTGCCGGGATTTCACTTCAAGAACAGCTTTATCCTTCGTGAGCGGCCTACTCCTTCGCGTCCAGCCGAAACGCCCGGTGCAGGGCACGTACGGCATCTTCGACTCTGTCCTCTTCGATGATGCAGGTTATACGTATCTCGGACGTGGTTATCAACTGGATATTAATCCCCTGCTCACTGAGAGTGCTGAACATTCGGGAGGCAAACCCGGGAGTATTCTGCATGCCGGTGCCAACAACACTGACCTGCCCCAGCCTGGAATCACTGACGCATTCCCTGGCACCGATTTCCCTGGCGATGGGCTCAACCACCTTCAGGGCCTCATCCTCCTGCCCGCTGGCCACGGTGAAGGTGAGGTCAGTGATGTTATCAACACTGGCGTTCTGTACGATAGTATCAACACTGATGCCCGCCCCGGCCAGCGGTTCAAAAATAGCGGCGGCGATTCCCGGTCGGTCCGGGACACCAACGACGGTTATCTTGGCAATATCAAGGTCGTGGGCAATACTCCTCACCTTGTTTCGTACTTCCATAGACACTCCTCCGTGAATCAACGTACCCGGCTTCCCGGTGAAGCTTGAGGACACCTGAATAGGGACTTCATACAACTCCCCCAACTCGACGGCCCGACCGTGCATGACCCTGGCCCCGTGGGAGGCCAGTTCCAGCATCTCTTCATAGCCAATCTCTTCCAGAGGCTGCGCTTCGGCGACGACGCGCGGGTCTGCCGTGTAGACACCCTCAACATCAGTGTATATCTGGCAGACTTCAGCCTTCAAGCTGGCCGCCAGGGCCACTGCGGTGGTATCCGAAGCGCCCCTCCCCAGGGTGGTTACGTCCATTTCTTCGGTGATACCCTGAAAACCGGCAACGATGACGATACTGCCCTTCTCAAGCTCCTTGGAGATACGCCTGGGCTCTATGTTCAGGATGCGTGCTCGCCGGTGAGAAGAGGTTGTCGTAATTCCTGCCTGGGCACCGCTGAGGCTAATCGCCTGATAACCCATGGCCGCCAGCGCCATTGCCAGCAGGGTGCTGGAAACAAGCTCTCCGGTAGACAGCAGGGCGTCAAGTTCCCGGTCATCCGGGTGTTCATTAACCTGGTAGGCGAGGCTGACAAGGTTGTCCGTGGTCTTGCCCATGGCGGATACAACCACGACCACCTCATTGCCCTCGTCCCTGGTTGCGGCAATGCGCCGGGCGGCGTTTTTTATCTTCTCGGCGTCCGCCACCGACGAACCGCCATACTTCTGGACAATCAGTGCCATTTCGCTCCCCCAAGAAACAGAGGTATCTCATACAGGGACTGCCGCTGCCTGGTAGTGGCGCGGCAATTCTTGCCGCGGTGACTCATGTTCCCACCAGCATACGTCTGATTCAGTGAATCAACATACCCATAATATTATAGCCAGGGTCAATAGACAACCCGGTGCTGCCAGCCTCGGCCTCGGTGAACGCTGTCGCCCCGTTGCCGTTGAAGCCCTTTCCCCAGAGTATGAACGGTACAGGCTCGGCGGTGTGTGTCCGGAGCGTCACCGGAGTGGGGTGGTCAGGTAGAATTAACATGCGCAACGGCCCTCCGTTCCAGGCCAGGAACCGGCTGACGACTTCCCGGTCTATCCGCTGGATGGCTTCGACCTTATCCTTTACCGAACCGACATGGGCGGCTTCGTCGGGGGCTTCAATATGGACGACGACAAGGTCATGGTCATCAAGAGCCCTCAGTGCACCTTCCGCCTGGGCGGTACAGTCGTTATCCAGGCCATCGGTAACGCCCGGTATGCTCAGCACATCAATCTGCGCCATTCGTGCCAGGCCGTTAAGCAAGTCGACCGCTGAGGTCATGGCCGCACTGAGACCGTGATGCAGTCTGAAGGCTGGCATCTCCAGTGCAGTACCGCTTCCCCAGAACAGCCAGATGGTCGTGGCCGGTATTTCACCACGGGCCGCGCGGGCCACATTCACCGGGTGCTCCCGGAGTACTTCCTGTGAGGCCGTCATCAGCTCCCTGAGGTAGCGGCTACCACGGCCACGGGGCAGGTGAACGTCTATCGGCTGGTCAGGGATGTCATGCGGCGGCGTGCAGACCGCTCTGAGGGTGTCGCTCCTGCCCTTCAGCTTGCAGATGTGGCGGTAGCCGACCCCGGGGTAAAAGTGCACTTCTTCGCTGCCCAGGCTCCGGTTGAGGGCATCCACGAGTTGCTCCGCCTCCCCGGTGCTTATGTGACCGGAACCATAGCTCCACATGCAGCCATCGCGGACCGCCACCAGATTGCACCGGAACACGACCTCCCCCCTGACGACCGGGATGCCCATGCTCCTGGCCTCAATTACCGCACGGCCCCGGTAGTATTGCCCGGGGTCATAGCCAAGCACGGACATGCAGGCGCAGGCACTGGAAGGCTCCATCCCCTCCGGCACGGTACGCACCAGCCCCACCATGCCGTCTCCGGCCATGGAGTCCAGGTTCGGGGTATCCGCCAGCTCCAGAGTGGTACGACCGTCGTGCTCCGGCAGCGGCAGGCCGGCGGCACCATCCATTATCAAGACAATATATTTCATGAAGCTACCTTGCATATAAGGTCAAATCAGCCTATAATATCGTGTCGGGGCGTAGCTCAGCCAGGTTAGAGCGCAGTGTTCGGGTCGCTGAGGCCGGAGGTTCGAATCCTCTCGCCCCGACCATCAATTCCTATATCAATAATAGCACATCTGTGCCATCCCGTGCATGTATTTGAGGCTGCGGCCCTCCTTGCCCTTGACTGAATAGCTCGGTTCTCTCTAACAGGGTACTGAAAAACCCTTTCGCCCAACCCCCGTGCGGCCCAGATGGAGCGCCCCTAAGAAGGGGCGGCGCCTTCCCATTCCTGACCAGGAAGGGGGGAAAGAAGGGTTAGCTAATTTCCGTCCCCGAAAAACCACACCACCAAGACCTTCCTGTAGTAACTCGACGTCCAGCACCGACTTTACCTCAAAGCTGACAGGTATTCTGGAATATTCGACCAGTGTTTCTTCATTATAAAGTCAGAACCTCACTCCCCCACCACCTTCTTCACCTGCTCCCAGAGGGCGTTCTGCTCGTCAAAGGATAGGTCCCCGAAGCTGACCCCTCGCTGGCGGCAGACCTCTTCCATGCGGGCAAAGCGGCGGTAGAACTTCCGGTTGGCCTCCCGCAGGGCTGTTTCCAGGTCCATATCCTGGCGGCGGGCAATATTCGCCAGGGTGAACAACAGGTCGCCAAACTCCTGTGTCCGGCGTTCCAGACCTTCAGCCTCCCGGAACTCTCTTATCTCTTCAGCCAGTTTATCGATAACGCCTTCGTCATCCTCCCAGTCGAACCCCACCTGCGCCACCCGGTGCTGCACCTCCTGGCTGTAGCTCAGCGCAGGCATCTCTCCCGGGACGCTGTCCAGTATCGAGTAAGCCGTTCCCTTCTCCGCCCTTTTCAGACTCTCCCAGTTGCGCGCCACTTCCCCGGCATCCCTGGCATCCCCATCGCCAAAGACATGGGGATGCCGGTACACCAGCTTCCTACTGATGCCCTCTACCACGGCCCCAATATCAAACTCACCGGCCTCGGCCGCAATCTGCGCCTGGAGGACAATGTGGAGCAGCAGGTCACCAAGCTCCTCTCGCAGAGCCGCCGCATCCCCGGAATCCAGAGCAACCAGCACCTCATAGCATTCCTGCAGGAACGTTGCCCGAAGCGAGCGGTGCGTCTGCTTCCTGTCCCAGGGACAGCCGTCCGGACCGCGTAGCATGGCGATAATATCCACCAGGGCACTAAACTCGTTCATATTCTCCGGTAGCGACAATGTACCCTCCTCACTGGCCCCGTGTCAGGCAGACGGCAGCACGGCGCCGATAAAGTCCCTCTGCCCATGCAGGAAATCGGCAGCGGACATGACACGTTTCCCCTCCATCTGCACGCGTACCACACCGAGGATACCATCCCCGGTGATAACACCAAAGGCGGCCGCCCTGCCCTTGAGAGCCACAACCCGCCCTGCTTCCCGGGAGTCTTCTTCCGGAGTGCCTGTTTCCCCCGCCGGATGTACCGCCTCAAGCACCTTAAGCTGTCGCCCCTGCCAGGTGGTATAGCACCCCGGCCACGGCTGAAAGGCGCGTACCCGCCGCGCAATATCTACCGCCGGCAGTTTCCAGTCGATTCCCCCGGCATCCTTACTGATGAGGCTGGTATAGGTGGCCCTGGATTCGTCCTGCGGCTGCGGGACAATCTCGCCCCTTGCAAGCCGCGGCAGGACGTCGAGTAGCGTTTGAGCGCCAACCAGGGACAGCCTGGACATCAGTGAGCCGGTGGTATCCGCAGGTGCGACGGGAATCTGCGCCCGACTCAGTACGGGACCGGTGTCCATGCCCGGGTCCATCAACATAATACTCACACCGGTAAACGTGTCTCCATTCAGGATAGCTCCCGGCACCGGTGCCGTTCCACGGTACCTGGGAAGCAGCGATGGGTGGATATTGACACAACCGAGAGGCGGTATGTTGAGAACAGGCCGGGGCAGTATCTGACCGAAGGCAGCCACCACGATAACATCGGGCCGCAACCCGGCCAGCTCCTCCGCCACCGGACCGCGCTTCATACTGGCCGGCTGCTTCACCGGCAGTCCCCGCGCCAGGGCGGCTTTCTTCAGCGGCGGTGCGACCAAGGAACGCCCTCTCCCCGCGGCCCTGTCCGGCTGTGTATAAACCGCAACCACCCGATAGCCATTATCTCCCAGTTGCTCCAGCGGAGTAACGGCGAACCCGGGAGTACCCATAAAAACAATCCTCACTGTGGACCTCCAACCACCCGATTTTAGCACCTCAAGGACTTGCCAACAACTGGCCCACTGGCATTTCCCACCCCGAGAATCATCCCGGTAAAACTCAAGTTAGAATCTACTCATAAGTCACAGAGGGTATCCTGTAAATGGACGTCCGTCTTCGTACCTCCTGCCAGAGGGCATTATCCACACGTGAACAGGGGGCACTAATTAGCATGAACTGGCACATCGGAACAATGGTGGGGATAAAATAGACTACTGGCAATTCGTATCTATGGACGAGGTATTGCGAATAAAAGAGAGTACGGCAGACCTTCCAAGGGAGGAGGACGGTGAAAACAGATTTCCAGAACCACCGGCAACGGCTGTCAGAACCTTTGCCATCCGGGTTATCAACAATTATTCTGGAGTAGTTGTTCTGCTTCCCCGTCCAAGACCTCAGGACTTAATCACTTCTATCATAACTGCGGCGTCTATGTGTATATTGGAGACTGTTGAGATTGTATGACCAATGGATTGCGGCTCGATGACAACTAAGTCGGCGCAGCAGATATGGGAAACCGCTCTCGGTGAGTTGGAAATCGATGTCAATGGGCCCAACTTCCGGACCTGGTTGGAAGGAACCGTTGGCCTGAGCTTCCAGGATAGTGAGTTCGCAGTCGGGGTGCCGAACACTTTCGTTGCCGAGTTTCTCGAGAGGAACCTGCGCTCCCTAGTGGAGAAGGTGCTCACCGGACTGACCAGGAGCGAGGTCAAGGTCCATTTCCGGGTAGCTGCCGGCGAGGCCGGTAAAGCCGGCGAGGCCGGTAAAGCCGGCGAGGCCGGTAAAGCCGGCGAAACCGGTGTCCCAGGCCGGAGCAGGCCTCTTCCTCTATTCAATCCGAAGTACACTTTTGAAACCTTTGTTGTCGGTAGTTCCAACCAGCTTGCCTACGCCGCCGCGCAGAAGGTAGTTGAGAACCCGGGAGAAACCTACAATCCCCTGTTTATCCACGGACCGGCCGGGATGGGCAAGACCCACCTCCTGCACGCCATCGGACATGCCGCCACGGCCGAGGGGCTTGACGCTCTTTATGTCAGCGCGGAACAGTTCACCAACGAACTCGTCAGAGCCATACGCGGCGGTGAAACCGAGGAATTCCGCAGGAAGTACCGCAGCGTGGACGTACTCATGGTAGATGATGTCCAGTTCTTCGGCGGCAAGGAACGCACCAGAGAGAACTTCTTCCATACTTTCAACGCACTACATGCTGCCAACCGTCAGGTTGCCGTCACCTGCGACTGCCCGCCGCGGTCGATACCGCAAATCCAGGAACAAATGCGTTCCCGCTTCGAATGGGGTCTGGTTACCGACCTCCAGCCGCCCGACTTTGAGACACGCCTGTCCATCCTGCGAGCGAAAGCAGAGCGGGAGGGCGTGGAGATTATGCCGGACGTTCTCGAACTCATCGCCCTCCAGGTCAAGGAGAACATAAGACGACTCGAGGGTTCCCTGAACCGTATCATTGCCTACGCCAGGCTTATGAAAACCCTGATTACTCCTGAGATGGCCACCCGAGCTCTTGATGACATCTCCAGCAAGGAGCCTCCACCGGCGCGACTCACTCCACCGCAGATTGTCGAGGCCGTGGCCTCAAGCTTCCAGATGCCCCTTGCTGAACTCAAGGGGCGGAAAAGGGACGAGGCTACCGTCCTGGCCCGGCAGGTAACCATGTACCTTATCAGGCAGGAAACCGAATGCTCTCTGGCGGATATTGGCAGAGAGCTGGGTGGCCGGAGTCCGTCGACTATCAGCTACGCCTATGAAAAGATTGCCAACAATATCGGCAATGACCCCCACCTGAGACGGCAGGTTTTCAATATCCAGCAGAAGCTGCACTCGCCCTCACGTACGGAAAATTAACAGCCTCCCCGCAGGATTTGGATGGTCGGACACAGTTTTTCGATAACTCGTTCCCCTTTTGATAACGTCGACGGAGCCACACCCATATTCTTGTCACAATCTTACCTCGGCGGCAAATTCAAAGTTACACAGATACGTGCTAGTATTAGTAATAAGTATAGTCCCTTCATACACTGAATTCAGAATAGTAGCTCTTTATTTATTACTTACAACAGATGTTAAGTTAATGTGAGAAGATGTTTGATACTGCTGAGATTAAGGTCAGGGCTGGTAATGGGGGTAGCGGTGCGATAAGCTTTCGCAGGGAGAAGTATGTTCCCTACGGGGGGCCTGATGGTGGCGATGGGGGCGATGGGGGCAACGTGGTCATTGTGGCTGACGCCAGTGTTAACAACCTGCTTACATTTCGCCGTAAGGCGTCCTATAAAGCGGGTCGTGGTGGAAATGGACAGGGGAGGAAGAAGCACGGGCCACGAGGAGAAGACCTGTTTCTAATGGTACCTCTGGGAACAATGATACTGGACAAGGACCGGCCGGGCGACGATGCCCTTCTGGCTGACCTGGAGCATCCCGGCGAGCGAGTGGTAGTCGCCAGGGGAGGCAAAGCGGGGTTAGGCAACACCCACTTTGCTTCATCGACCAATCAAGCACCCCAGATTGCCCAGAAGGGAGACCCCGGTGAGGAAAGGACCCTGCTCTTGGAACTGCGTCTGATTGCTGACGTTGGCATTATCGGGTATCCCAACGTGGGTAAATCAACCCTCCTGGCTGCAGCATCGGCAGCCAAACCCAGAATCGCCGGCTATCCGTTCACGACGAAGGAGCCGGTGGTCGGAGTTGTTGAGGTGAGTCTAGAGGTCTTTGTCCTCGCTGAAATCCCCGGTCTGATAGAGGGTGCTCATGCAGGACGCGGCCTCGGTCATGATTTCCTGCGCCACGCGACGCGCACCCGAATGTTCATCCACGTGGTCGACGGTAGTTCCGAGTCACCGGTTGAGGATATGGTCCGGGTTAACACTGAGCTTGGTCTGTTTGACGCTGCTCTGGGGCGGAAGCCCCAGCTGGTGGTGGTGAACAAGATTGACCTGCCCGAGGCCCAGGCAAGATTGCCGGAGATAAGACGTGTATTTGGCGATGCCGGTATCGTACCGGTGCCGGTATCGGCAGCGACCGGAGAGGGTGTTGCCGGGCTAATGGAACGGGCGATGCAGATGCTCAAGGATGTGGGCGACAGCGGCAGGGAGGTACCCGGGAAGGTATTTCGCCCGCAGCCCAGGAGAGATAGTGTTTCCGTGGTTAAGGAAGGAGATACCTACATACTCAACGCACCGGTACTGGAGCGAATTATTATGCGGGGTGACGTGACCAGCTTTGCGATGCGTGCCCAGCTCAACCGCCAGCTAACGCGCCTGGGACTAAACCGTGCGTTGAAGAAGGCCGGTGCCAGGCCGGGAGATAAGGTCCGCTGTGGAGAGCTGGAATGGGAATGGTGACGGGATGAAGTTGGGCTTGCTCGGTGGTACCTTCGACCCTATCCACAACGGGCACCTGGCTGTGGCCGAGGAGGTCAAAGACAGGCTGGACTTGAGCGAGGTCCTGTTTGTGCCTGCCGGCCAGCCGTGGCTGAAGGCCGACACTCCGGTCTCTCCGGCCGAGCACCGCGTGGCCATGGTACGCCTGGCCATTGCCGGTATTGCCCACTACGGCACTTCCACTATGGAGGTAGAGCGTGAAGGGCCCTCTTATACTCTTGATACCCTGGCCGAGATATGGCACCGACTTGGCAGCGGAGATGACGTCTACTTTATCCTGGGGTGGGACGGCCTGTCCCAGCTTCCCCGGTGGCATGCCCCGGAGCGCATCATCAGGCTGTGCCGCCTGGTGGCCGTGCCCAGGCCGGGCGCTACCAGACCTGACCTTGCCGCCCTGGAAGGCAGTATTCCGGGACTGTCAGAAAGAGTGATAATGCTCGACAAGCCGCAGGTGGACATCAGCGCCTCCGACATCAGGGAGCGCACCGCCCGTGGCGTTTCCATCACCGGTCTGGTCCCTCAGGTGGTGGAGGACTATATCAGGGAGCAGGGGCTGTACCGGACGGGGCGGCAGGCTTAGCGGCGTGGGCAGCCGCCGGGATACAGTTGGCAGTATAGATTCCTACACATCCAGGTTCTTGACGCTCTTGGCGTGGGCCAGAATGAAGGCCTTGCGCGGCGGGACCTCCCCACCCATCAGCATGGAGAAGATATTGTCTGCCTTAGCGGCATCATCCACGGTGACCTCGAGCAGGGTGCGTGTTGACGGGTCCATGGTGGTCTCCCAGAGTTGGTTCGTGTTCATCTCACCCAGACCCTTGTAACGCTGGAGGCTCACCCTCTTACCCTTGAGGCCTTCGAGTACCTCGTCCTTCTCCGGGTCGGAGTACACCCACTTCTCGAACTTGGCGGCGGTGATACGGTAGAGCGGCGGTTGGGCAATGAAGAGGTGCCCGTTGCTGACCAGTTCGAACATGTGCCGGAAAAAGAAGGTGAGCAGCAGGGTGCGGATGTGGGCGCCGTCAACGTCTGCGTCTGCCATCAGGATAACCTTATGATAGCGCAGTCTGGCCAGGTCAAGCTCCTCATCGATACCGGACCCCAGGGCGGTAATGATAACCCGGATGGCATCATGGGCGAGCATCTTGTCCGGCGGCGCTTTTTCAACATTCAGTATCTTGCCCCACAGGGGTAGAATAGCCTGAAAGCGGCGGTTCCTGCCCTGCTTGGCAGAGCCACCGGCGGAGTCGCCCTCGACAAGGAAAACCTCGCAGAGAGAAGGTTCCTTCTCCGAGCAATCGGCCAGTTTCCCCGGCAGGGTGCCGGTGTCCAGGCTGTTCTTGCGGACGATGAGCTCCCTGGCTTTCCGGGCGGCTTCTCTGGCCTTGGCCGAGAGGAGACACTTGTCGATTATCCTCTTAACGTCGTCCGGGTGCTCTTCGAAGTAGAGCGAAAGCCCCTCGCCAACAACGCTCTCGACCTGCCCCTTCACTTCCGGGTTACCGAGCTTGGCCTTGGTCTGTCCCTCGAACTGGGGTTCGTGTACCTTGACACTGATGACGGCGGTAAGTCCTTCTCTGACATCGTCTCCGGAAAGGTTGGGGTCGTCCTCCTTGAGGAACTTGTTCTTGCGGGCGTAGTCGTTCAGGGCGCGGGTTAGCGCGGAGCGGAAGCCGGTGAGATGAGTTCCTCCGTCGATAGTATTAACACAGTTGGCAAAGCTGTAGGTGGACTCACTGAAGCCGTCATGATACTGGAGGGCTGTCTCGACGATGGTGCTATTCGCCGACTTGTTGATGTGTATTGGCTGCTGGTGGCGCAGTACCCGGTTCCGGTTAAGGTGGCGGACGAAGCTGGTGATGCCCCCTTCGAAGTAGTAGGTCAGCTCGCTGTCACGTCGCTCGTCCCGGAGGTATATTTCAAGACCACTGTTGAGGTAGGCGATTTCCCGTATACGCTCACTGAGGGTGTTGTAATCATACCTGGCGTCGTCGAAGATTTCCGCATCGGAAAGGAAGTTGGTTGTGGTGCCGTTGTGGTCGGTGGTCTCACCGACTAAGGTGACATCGCCCTGCGGTATCCCCCGCAGGTACTCCTGGTGGTAGACCTTGCCGTCCAGCCTGACGTCCACCTTGCACCAGGAAGACAGAGCGTTGACCACGGAAGCACCGACACCGTGCAAACCACCGGATACCTGGTAGGTCTTGCCGCCGAACTTGGCCCCGGCGTGCAGTACCGTCATCACCGTTTCCAGAGCGGATGTATTGGTTGTGGGGTGAATGTCCACGGGGATGCCGCGGCCGTTGTCTTTTACTGTGACCGAACTATCCTGGTGGATGGTGATATCAATCCTGGTGCAGAAGCCGGCCATGGCTTCGTCCACGCTGTTGTAGACTATCTCATAGACCAGGTGGTGCAGTCCACGGTGGTCCGTGCTGCCGATGTACATACCCGGGCGACGGCGTATTGCTTCGCGGCCCCCCAGGACCTGGATATCATCCACAGTGTACTGACCGTAGGTACTGTTGTTCACCAGTTCGGGTTGTGGCAGGGCATCCTGTGTCATAGTGGTAGACTCCTTCGTGATTGAAAACGCGTATACCACGGCCCGGGGCAAGATAGAAACAGAAGGGACACTGAGGCTGGTGCAGCAGGTGAGGTGAAGCAGGCTGATGCATCAATCATCATGCTCTATTATAGCACATTCTTGCTAGAAAGGGAAGGGGTTGAGGGCAGTTTATACCACCAATTCCACCAACTTCTCCACCGGCACGCTCTCCTGTCTGGAGGTGGTCATATCGCGCAACATTACCGTGCCCGTCCTGACCTCATCTTCCCCGATGATGGCCACCCTGGGGATGCCCAGGTTGTTTGCCTGCCTTAGCTGGGCCTTGAGGCTGCGACCGCCGGTTGATATCAGTACCGCCGCCCCTTTGCGCCGCAGGGTGGCTGCCAGTTTCATTGCGGCGTCCCTGGCTTCGTTGCCGAGGTGAGCGATGAAGACCTCCGGACCGGGTATCGGGGGTACGGGGATATTCTCCCGGGTCAGACCGAGTACCATGCGCTCGATGCCGGTGGCGAAACCGACTCCGGGGGTCGGTTTTCCGCCCAGCTCTTCGAGCAGGCCGTCATACCGCCCGCCACCGCCCAGAGAGCTCTGGGACCCCCCTGCCTCGGGCTGCACCTCGAATACCGTGCGCGTATAGTAATCGAATCCGCGGACCAGGCGGCGGTCTTCCTTGAAGGGGATTTCAAGGATGCCAAGGTGTCTTTTCATCTCGGCGTAGTGCTCGGTGCACTCGAGACAGAGGTAGTCTGCGCTCTTCGGTGCACCGTCCGCTATCGGCTGGCACCTGGGGTTCTTACAGTCCAGCAGCCGCAGCGGGTTTTTCCGGAAACGGACCTGGCAGTCGGGGCAGACATCATCGATGTGCGGGCGGTAGTGTTCTTTAAGTGCCGATAGATACTCCGTGCGGCACTTCCTGCAGCCGATGCTGTTTATCACTACCGTAAAGAGGCCCAGGCCCAGGCTGAAGAAGAACTGCCAGGCCATGTCGATAACCTCGGCGTCAAGGGCGGGGTCGGCATCACCGATAGCCTCGCAGCCGAACTGGTTGTGCTGCCGGTATCTTCCTGCTTGAGGCCGCTCGTAGCGGAAAGCAGGGCCGATATAGAACAGCTTAACCGGCTGGGGGCGGTTGTGGAGGCCATGCTCCAGGTAGGCCCGGCATACGGAGGCGGTGCCCTCCGGTCTCAGGGCCAGGCTGTTGCCCCCCCGGTCTTCAAAGACATACATCTCCTTCTCGACGATATCGGTGCCCTCTCCCACGCCGCGGGTGAATAGCCCGGTGTCCTCAAACATGGGCAGGTCGATGCGCTCGTAGCCGTAGAGCCGGCAAATCCGGGCGGCCTTCTGCTCAACGTAGCGCCAGTATGCCTGCTGCTCGGGCAGGATGTCTGTGGTACCGCGTGGTGCTCGGTACAATGCTCCCCCTCCGTATCGTCTCTAAGCTAGATTACCTTATCGGTGTCAGGCTTGTAAAGCAGGCCCCTGTGAAGGGGTGCCGGTTCCTGTTATTTTTGTATAAGCACTACCCTTACGTTATACTTAGTACGAGGAAATGGCGTAACGGGGAGACCGGTGGTTATCAGTCAGTTGATAGACAGGGCTCGGGAGTATCTGCCGCCGTCCAAGATTGCCATAGTCGAGCAGGCCTACGAATTCGCCAGCCGGGCTCACGAAGGGCAGATGCGGAAGTCGGGCGACCCTTATATCGAGCATCCCTTGCAGACAGCCCTGATTCTGGTAGAGCTGGAGCTGGATGCCAACTCGCTGGCGGCCGCCCTTCTGCACGATGTTACCGAGAACTGCGACATACCCACGTCTGAGATTGAGGCCCAGTTCGGCTCGGAAGTTGCCAAGCTCGTCAATGCCACTACCAAGCTGGGGAAAATCTCCTGGCAGGCGTCGGAGGAGACGGCCCGCCGGGGCGGCACCACCACGGGGTCGGTGCAGGCGGAAAACCTTCGGAGGATGCTCGTGGCCATGGCCGAGGACCTGCGCGTGGTTTTCATCAAACTGGCCGACCGTCTCCACAACATGCGTACCCTTTACGCCCTTGACGCGGAGAAACAGCAGGGAATCGCGCGCGAGACCCTGGAGATATATGCTCCCCTGGCGCACCGGCTAGGGATATGGGAAGTGAAGTGGCAGCTTGAGGACCTGTGTTTCCGTTACCTGGAGACGGAGAGGTACCACCAGATTGCCAGTCTGCTCGCCGAGAAACGTGCCGACCGGGAGCAGTTCATCACCGAGGTAACGGAACAGCTGAACGCGGAGTTCGAGCGAGTGGGCCTGAAGGCTGAGGTGTTTGGTAGACCCAAGCACCTCTACAGCATACACCGCAAAATAGAGCGGTACGCTGCACTTGGCAAGGACTTCGATGATATTCATGACCTGCTGGCACTTCGGGTGCTGGTGGACACGGTG
>JADHXC010000075.1 GCA_016783135.1 Dehalococcoidales bacterium
GAGATTGTCATTCTTAACGTTGCCCCTTTGGGTTGGGAAATAGCCTTCAATTTTACTGTATTGTTTAGATGATATCTCCATACACCCATTATATCACCAAATGACGGTTAGTGTGAACACGCCCTAGTAAATCCCGGCCGTACTCGTCCAGCGTACTGAAGCCGCCGGTAGGCAATCGACTGGTTCTGTAGACTTTGATGATAGTCTCCCACGGTATGTCCATGAAGGTCGCGTTGCCGTATACCATTATCCCTACGGGACAGTGCTTAGACAGTGCGAAGAGCTTGTTCGCGGAAGTGGAGACCTTCTCGTTGTCCCCCGCCCTGAAAGATACCGCACTGTCGGCAGCGAGAGCCACGGCTTCAATGTTCATCACCACTATCTCTGCGGTCATCGCAATCCTCCTGTGGAGACGATGTGACGGAACACAGCCATATTGTAGATACCGCTAGCGCCACTGTCAAGGCAGGACCTTATCCAGGCTAGCTGCGTGACCCATCCCTGCCATCACTACGTGCTTTCAGCTCTCTGGCACGCTAAGAGGCAGAACCGACACGGTTCATGCTCTCGCACCGAAGTACCAAGGCACTAAGGCGGACCGACACGCTATCGCGGCGTACACTGTGGGCTGCTACCCACATTGCCTATCGACGCCCCGTCCTTTCCACCCTCACCCCATCTTCTCTCTGACAAACTCCCCTATCCGGTCGATTGCCTGCTGGCCCTCGGGAAGCATCCCGGCATAGGAGTGCCATACGTGGAACATATCCTCCCAGGACTCCAGGGTGACATCCACGCCAACCGCTTCTGCACGCTCGGCCAGGCGCGTCGAGTCGTCAAGCAGCTCCTCGGCGCCACCCACCTGTATCAGCAGCGGCGGCAACCCCTTGAGGTCGGCGAATATCGGTGATGCCAGGGGTGTCCTTGCATCCACTCCTCCCAGATAGGCCTTCGCCATCCCGAGAATGTGTTCGGGCTGTATCATCCCGCCGGTCGTCGCGTGCTTGATGACGCTGGTGCACTCCATGTCTACCCAGGGTGATATACAGACCCCTGCTGCCGGCAGTGGTCCTTCGGCATCACGTATTGCCAGTAGTGTAGCAACGGTCAGCCCTCCTCCCGCGGAGTCGCCACCAACCACTATGTGCCCGGGTTCTACTCCCTGAGAAAGCAACCAGCGGTAGGCAGATACCGAGTCGTGCACAGCCGCCGGGAACGGGCTCTCCGGGGCCAGCCGGTAGTCGATGGCAAGGACTCTTGCACCCGCTGCCCGCGACAGACGGGAAATCAACTCGCGGTGCGTGTTAATCGAACACAGCACGTACCCGCCACCGTGGAGGTAGAATATCACGCGTTCATCGACTGCTCCCGGGGTAGTTATCCACTCACCGGGAACGCCGCCCGCGTCCACCTCTTCGCATTTTACATCCTCCGCGAGTGGAAACCGGGGGGCTGCCTCAAATGCGGCCCGTTGCTCCTCAAGGCTGAGGTCCGGTTGGACCGGACGCGACCTCATCAGTTCCAGGACTGCCTCTAACTCTTTGCTTGGCATAAACCTGACCTCCTTCTTCCACCACTGTCATTCTGAGCCGGGGCTCCGTGCGGAGCGAGGAGACGCAGAATCTCTCCCCTCCTTTACATAACCAAGAAAACAATTCACGCCTGGTTACTCTCGATTTGTTTCCCTATATTCTTATTATTAACGTCGCTGGTTGTTTGAACCAGGATTTCCCCCGCCGGCTACTGTCCTACCCTTCGCTCGCTCCTCCTCTGGCCTTGCCCTTCACCAGTCCCACGGCTACTGCCTCCCTCAGGTTACTTGCCGGGATAACTTCCATACCTTTGGGCGCAGGGACGCCTTTGCTGCCGGCCTTCGGCACCAGGCAGCGCCTTAATCCCAGGCGTGCTACTTCATTGAGACGACGCTCCAGTTGCGGGACTGTCCTTAATTCACCGCTCAGGCCTACCTCGCCCACCGCCGCCATCTCCGGGTCGATACCGGCATCACGGAAACTGGACGCAATCGCCAGGGCGATACCAAGGTCCGCCGCCGGCTCGCCTATCTTCAGCCCACCGGTGACATTGACCATGATGTCCTGGTTTCCCAGCTTGAGACCGAGCCTTTTGCTCAGCACGGCCGTTACCAGCAGCACCCGGTTGAAATCAACCCCGTTAGCGGTGCGCCGGGGCATCCCGAAGCTGGTCGGGTTGGTAAGTGCCTGGACCTCCACCAGCAAAGGACGGCTGCCTTCGAGCACCGGTACCACCACCGAACCTATCGACTCACCGCCCCGCTGCGAGATAAACGCCAGGGACGGGTTCTCGACCTCCACCAGCCCTTTCTCCTTCATCTCAAAGACACCTATCTCATTGGTCGACCCGAACCGGTTCTTAACACAGCGCAGCAGGCGGTAAGCGCTGAAAGGCTCACCTTCAAGGTAGAGCACCACATCGACGATGTGCTCCAGTACCCGCGGACCGGCGATGGCACCTTCCTTGGTAACGTGTCCCGTGATAAGTACCGGCACCCCGCTGGACTTGGCCCACTGCATCAGCCTCAGGGTACACTGCCGCACCTGGGTTATGCTGCCCGGAGCGGCATCCTCATCCGGCAGATAGGCGGTCTGAATGGAATCAAGGACCACCAGGCCGGGCTGTAGCTGCTCCACCTGGCCGAGGATGGCCTCGAGGTCGGTTTCCGCCAGGAGGTACAGTCCCTCACCCGCTATCCCCAGACGCTGTGAGCGTAGCTTGGTCTGGCGCAGCGTTTCCTCGCCGGTGACATACACCACTTTGCCCCGTACCCCGGCAATCAGGGCGGCCGCCTGCAGCATCAGCGTGGACTTGCCGATACCCGGGTCTCCACTGATGAGCATCAACGAGCCGGGTACCAGTCCACCACCGAGCACGCGGTTGAACTCCGCCATCGGCACGGAGAACCGCTCGTCGGCGTCGATGGAGACCTCAGACAGTTCCCGGGGTACACTGCCCGAGGATACCCGCCGGGCAGAAGAAGCCACCGGCGGTGGGGCCATCTCTACGAAGCTGTTCCACTCATGGCAACCGGGGCAGCGTCCCAGCCACTTCAGCTCCTCGTGACCGCACTGCTGGCAGACAAAGACAGTTTTCCTCCGGGACTTCTCCATGGGCAGACTTTAACGGATTTTGGGGGAGAAGGCAAGGGGAATGGGGCAGATACAAATAGAGATTGCTTCGTCATTACATTCCTCGCAATGACAGGACGGGCATGGGTCGTTTGCACCTTGAAAGGTGCCGTGCTTCCAGGCAGGGCCTTCCTGGTTTGTCCGATAGCCAGACAATTTAAGAGATTATGCAGATGAGCAGTGCATAGCATCCTCAACAGTGGTAAGTCGTATCATTGTACTATTTACCCGCAGCATGAAATGTGTTAGAATGACACCAGAGGGTAACGACAACGGCCCTTGAAGGTCGGTTGCCTTCATGTGGTTTGTGTGTAAAATAGTAGAGACAGGAGGGTAAGATAGCTTTCTGGTGGTCTTGGCGAAGTGGAACCACCCGTTCCCATCCCGAACACGGCAGTGAAACGCTTCAGCGCAGACGATACTGAGGGGGCAACTTCTTGTGGAAAATATGTCACTGCCAGAAAGCTATATCCTTCTCCTGCGCCATTCTTTGAGGTAAACGTCGCCGGGAGGCGACCACACGGAGGAGATTATGGCGAGCCGATTTGAAAAATTCTCGGAACGAGCCCGCAGAGTGCTCACACTGGCCCAGGAAGAAGCGCAGCATCTTAACCACAGCTATATCGGTACTGAGCATATCCTGCTTGGTCTGCTGCGCGAGGAAGAAGGGGTCGCGGCGAAGGTTCTTACCAACCTTAACGTGGGCCTGGGCAAGGTGCGTTCCGGAGTTGAGTTTATAATCGGTCAGGGCGAGAAACCAGCTTCCGGTGATATCGGCCTTACTCCCAGGGCCAAGCGAGTCATTGAACTTGCCATAGACGAGGCGCGAAACCTGGGGCATAACTACATCGGTACGGAGCACCTGCTTCTGGGGCTGTTGCACGAGGGCGGTGGAGTAGCGGCCGGTGTGCTGGATAGTTTTGGTATCACGCTTGAGCAGGTACGTGCGGAGACAACCCGAATCCTCAGCCAGAATGCCCCCAAGGGGCGGAGTGCCCGTGGCGGGCAGAGTCGCACACCAGCCCTGGACCAAATGAGCGTTGACCTCACCGCGGCGGCGCGTGCCGGCAGGCTTGACCCGGTCATCGGGCGTACGCGCGAGATTGAGCGTGTGATACAAATACTCAGTCGGCGAACCAAGAACAACCCGGCACTAATTGGTGAACCGGGCGTAGGCAAAACAGCGATAGTAGAAGGCCTGGCCCACCGGATTACGGCCGGTGATGTCCCCGAGACACTGGAGGGCAAGCGTCTGGTAACGCTGGATATGGCTTCGGTGGTAGCCGGAACCAAGTACCGGGGTGAGTTCGAAGAGCGACTGAAGAAGATTATCGACGAGATAAAGACGGCGGGTAACTGCATCCTCTTTGTCGATGAGTTCCACACAATCGTCGGTGCCGGTGCCGCCGAAGGAGCGGTCGATGCCGCCAGTATTCTCAAGCCTTCTCTGTCCAGGGGGCAACTTCAGGTTATCGGTGCGACCACTCTGGACGACTACCGCAAGTACGTGGAGCGCGATGCTGCCCTGGAGCGCCGTTTCCAGCCGGTCCTGGTGGAGGAAGCAACCGTTGAGGAGACGATAGATATCCTCCGTGGTATCAAAGAGCGCTACGAGGAGCACCACAAGCTGACGATTAGAGACGAGGCCCTGAACGCTGCGGCGACCCTGGCCTCAAGATATATACCGGACCGTTTCCTCCCCGACAAGGCTATTGACCTTGTCGATGAGGCGTCTTCACGGGTACGAATCCAGCGCGGCGGTACGCCGATAACCCTGAAAGAGAAGAGACAGCTCCTTGAGACCGTGCGCAAGGAGAAAGAATCAGCCCTGGCGGCGCAACAGTATGACTACGCCGCGGAGAAGCGCCAGCAGGAACTCCAGGCTGAGGGGAAACTGAAGCAAGAGGAACAGGAGTGGCAGACCCAGCAGGAACAGGAGAAACCGGAAGTTACCGAAGAGGATATCGCCGTGGTAGTCAGCATGTGGACCGGAATCCCGGTAACACAGCTTGGCGGTGACGAGACTGCCCGACTGCTGAAGATGGAGGAGGCGCTCCACGAGCGTATCATCGGCCAGGACGAAGCGATTGATACCATCTCCAAGGCGGTACGGCGGGCGCGGGCCGGATTGAAGGACCCGAGGCATCCCATCGGCAACTTCATCTTCCTCGGCCCGACTGGTGTCGGCAAAACAGAGTTAGTCAGAGCACTGGCCGAGTTCATGTTCGGTAGTGAAGATGCCCTGATACGTCTTGATATGTCCGAGTTTATGGAGAAGCACACCGTGTCCCGCATGGTGGGTGCACCACCGGGGTATGTTGGTTATGACGAGGGTGGTCAGTTGACCGAGGCAGTACGGCGCAAATCGTACTGCTGCATACTGCTTGACGAAATAGAGAAAGCCCACCCGGATGTCTTCAATATACTACTACAGATATTCGATGATGGACACCTGACCGATGCCAAAGGCAGGCGGGTTGATTTCCGCAATAGTATCATTGTCATGACGAGCAACATCGGGGCGGAGGTTATCCGCAAGGGTGGCGCCATCGGGTTCACCTCCCGGACGGACGAAGATAAAGTCAGGCAGGAATCCTACGATAAGATGAAGGAGAAACTGCTCGCCGAAGTGAAGAAGACCTTCCGGCCGGAGTTCCTGAACCGGATTGATGGTTCAGTGGTATTCCACGCCTTGAGTAAAGAGCACATCCGCCAGATAGTCGACCTGCTGCTGGTTACAATAATTGAGCAGCTTGCCGAGAAGGAAGTCAAGCTCGAGGTGACCGACGCCGCCAAGGACTTCCTTGGCGAGAAGGGCTATGACGAGGTCTTTGGAGCACGGCCATTACGCCGTACGATACAGGACCTGGTGGTTGATAAGCTATCCGAAGACTTGCTGCGTAGCAAGTTCCGCGCCGGGGATACTGTAGTAGTGGACGTGGAAGAGGAAGAGATTGTGGTCAGGCCAACAGCTGTCGGTGCTCTGGCCGGAGATGAAAAATCTTAGGCGCCACTGAGAGCTAATGAATAAGAGGGGGCGGTGACACTCAGGTGATGGGTAGAAGCGCCCTTTCCCTTTGACAGTGGGGTGACAGCGTAGACGGGGTAAGAGATGATGATAGACTGGGATCTTGCAAGGCAGGTCGGCGGAGTCGGTTTTGGCGTTGTCTTTGGGGTACTGATCATTTTGACAGCAGTAATCTGGTTGTTTGGCGTGATTGCCAGTAGAATAAGCACAGGCAGCAGTGAGACCGTGGACAAGCAGAAAGGAGCCTGAACTTGGCAGAGGAGATTATCGAAGTCCCGATTACGGGTACGGTCATCAGTGTGGAGGTCAAGGTGGGGGATAAGGTCGAGGAGGGAGATGTGCTCCTGTATATCGAGTCCATGAAAATGGAGAATCCCGTCATGGCCCCTGTAGCCGGGACGGTTACCGAGATAAGAGTATCTGAGCAACAGGTGGTCGAGACTGGTGGTATTCTAGCTGTCATCGAGTACTGACAG
>JADHXC010000031.1 GCA_016783135.1 Dehalococcoidales bacterium
CTCTTTACGGATGGCCCAGTCCTCGGGGGTCAGTCCTGCATTGACAATCGCCTGAGATATTGTCTTTTCGCTTATCCTGGTGAAGCCGGCTATGTCTATCAGGTCATCGGCCCTGGTCTCAAACACCATCTGAGGTAGGGATACCTGCGCCTCTTCGTCCTCCAGGGCTGTGATTCTGATGAGGTGTCCCAGCCGGTATCTCAGGAAAGGCATACCGTGGAAGCTGGTGATTACCAGTTCGTAGCGCTGGCCGGGCTTTACCTCGGAAAGCAGCACCGTACTCGGCTGGTAGAAGAGGTTATCCTTGCAGCGCAGCCACTCCTCCTCAGGGATGAACTCGAAGAAATTGGAATACGGGATGAAGGTGAGGTCTTTCTTGTTCCAGCTTTGCAGTGCCATTATGCCTGCCTCGGTGCAGGCATGCATTTCGTAGGGATACGCCCCCCAGTACCGGTACACCTGTTCCCGGTAGACGGATGTATCCGTACCCCAGCCAATCAGTGCTTTGACCGGCCAGAGGTCCCTGGGCAGTATATCCCTGCGTTCCAGTTTACTGCGCAGGAAAGCACGGGCAAGTCTGGGAAGGGCCATGGGGCTTAGCATCCGTTTCGACTTCCGGGTTCCCTGAGAGAGCTTATTGAAGTCGTTGCCCAGCTTGACCAGGACGCTGGTCATGGCGACCAGTATGTCCACTCCGGTCCGAAGTGATAGCTCGAACCCCTTGGTCACTTTGTCCTTGAAGTCCATACTGTCCTGCTCATCGGACGTCATTACCGGCCTGAGGTTGAACATCCGGCTTGCTCCGGCGGCCAGTATACCGGATATGTAGGGGCTTGGGGCAACGTTAAACAGCACCTTATCACCCTCGGTGAGGGTACTCTGGCCCCGTTTTCGGGAGCAGGCGAGGATGAAGGCAGCCATCAGGTTGTCGAGGGCGCACCGGTAGAACTCCTCGGTGTATGGTACCCATTTGAAGGTCCCCGATGCTCCGGATGTATGTGCCCAGATATATGGTTTCTTAGCCAGGGCATCCTCTTTCTGCTCTTCCAGGAAGGGAGCATAGTCCTCATATACTGTCATTGGAACAATGTCCCGAAACTCCTCAACGCTGGTTGGCGCCGCTCTACCCATCAAATTCTTACCTATGGTTGAGTTTTCCATAAACTCGATTTCTTCCATGAGCAGATTCGTCTGGATTTCCATAAATTCCGGCATGGAGAGATTAAGGAAACCGCAGTATTTGCTCCAGATATCGGCCTCGCTGGTGGTACGGTACTCGTCTTTGAACATGTCTACCGGGGGCTCCTTTCTACTTGGGCACCGTCAATAGCTGCTGGTCCTTCTTTCGTTCGTCACGCTGACTCACCAACATGTCTAGGACGTACTCCTTCATTATAGCTGACGAATGTTAAGAAACGCGTAAACAATGTAAATATTCAGTGAATATTCGTAAGGAATAGGGCTAAATATCGGCCCGCTCACTCTTCCCTGTCGGTGGGACTATCGGATAGCGGTAGTTCGGTAGCAGTAGCAACGGTAGTCTGCTCAAGGAACTTGTAACCAATACCACGGACGGTAGTAATGTACTTGGGACTATCCACACTGTCTCCCAGTTTGGCGCGCAGGTGTCGCATGTGGACCGTGACTGTGTGTGTATCTACCTTTTCCCCTCGGTGTGTCCCCCATATTGCAGCTACCAGGGAATCGTGGGTGACCGCGCGGCCGGCATTGTAGATGAGGTGACGAAGGACGCGTAGTTCCGTGGAAGTTAGCTGAACAGGCTCTCTTTTTACCAATACCTCACCATGCTGGAAGTCCATCCATAGGTCACCGGCTGTGAGGGGCCGTTGACTGCTGTCGCTGCGTCCGGCTGTCCTGCGCAGTACCGCTTCCATTCGTGCCAGCAATTCAACGTGGCTGAATGGTTTGGTGATGTAGTCGTCAGCGCCCATCTCAAGGCCCCTGGCAATATCGATGTCGCTGTCACGCACCGTAAGCATGATAACCGGTACACTGGAGAACTGCCGCAGGTTTTCGAGCACTGAGTACCCATCCATGTCAGGGAGACCTATATCCAGAATAACAATATCGGGAATCTCAGTCTTAACTGTATCAATTGCGCTCTCACCGTCGTACGCAACGACTATCCGGGCAGTGGGCCAGCGGAGATTAATACAGAGCTTGACTGCATCAATTATGCTCTGGTGGTCGTCAACCGCGAGGACTTTCATGCCGATTCCTTCCGCCAGGCAGGAATATCTTCCTCTTTCTACGCTTTTCAGTGGAACGATTATACTGTGTTGGATTACAATATGTCAAACTCGACACGCCTGTAATAGCCTCACGATGCCCGTTAACGGCTGACAACAATATCCACCATGAGTATTTGCTGCGGGGAGGTAAGACTCCGAAACCGGGTTTACCTCAGAGTGCCCAGATAATGGCTGGTGAGCTGTTTCTTGCGTACCTCGGGGTCGGTGTAATCAGGAAGGAGCACCGGAGCTACCCTGCCGTCAGCCGCGCCCTCCACCTCCAGTTCCCGTTGAAAGGCACGGACGTGGTCAAGGGTCAACTCGCCTTTAGCAGTGTTTTCGCGGGCGAAAGTAGCGGCATTACACCCGGCTATTCTCCCGAAAACGAGCACGTCAAGCAGGGAATTCCCCATGAGGCGGTTCTCACCATGGACGCCACCGGTAACTTCACCGGCGGCAAGAAGTCCGGGGATGGACGTGTGGCAATCGGAATCTATCTTCAACCCGCCGTTCTGGTAATGGAGTGTGGGATAGACCAGCATTGGCTCTTTGGTGATATCTATTCCGTGCCTCCGGAAGAGAATGGACTTACCCGGGAACTCTCTCTCCACGGTACCCTCGCCGGACAGAGCGTCAATCATAGGTGAGTCCAGCCAGATACCCAGCCGTCCCGCAGGCGTAGGAACTCCCAGCTTTCTCTCCAGGCACTCCCTGATGCAAGCCGCAGACTCCACGTCCCGTGGCTCTCGCTCATTGACGAATTGCTCGCCGTTGATGTTCAGTAAATTAGCACCCGCACCCCGGAACTTCTCGGTAATCAGCAAGCCTTCGACCTGCTCCGGGAACACTGCTCCGGTGGGATGGTACTGGACGGTATGCAGGAAAGATACCTCTATACCAGCCCGGTAGCCCATAACGAGGCCGTCCGCCGTAGCCCCATAATGGTTGGTAGTCATGAATCCCCGGATATGTAATCGACCGCTACCACCGGCAGCCAGTATTGTGGCTTTGGCCCTGGCAACAATATACTCCTCGGTTTCCAGGTTGTAGAGCAGGGCGCCGGCACAGTGCCCGTATTCGTCCAACAACAACTCCACCGCAGGAACAAACTCCACCACCGTGATGTTCTCACGATTTCGAGCCTCATCCCGAATGGTACGCATAATCTCGGCGCCGGTGATATCCCCGCAAGAGTGCATCCGTTTCCGGCTGGTACCGCCGCCGTGGATTGACTGCAGCCTGCCATCAAGATACTTGTCGAACATCACTCCCAGACTCTCCAGCCACTGTAGAACATCGGGTGCCTGAGTAACCAGTGTATGCACCAGCTCCGGGACACATTTGAAGTGACCGCCACCCATTACGTCCAGGTAATGGAAATACGGGGAGTCCTTTTCCATCTTGGTGGCCGCCTGGATGCCGCCCTCCGCCATCATGGTATTAGCATCACCATGACGGAGTTTGGTGGCAATGACTACCTGCGCTCCCTCCTCATCAGCGAGAAGTGCGGCTGCTGTTCCGGCTCCCCCTCCCCCAATAATGAGGACATCGGTATCAATAGACGGGTTCGACAGGTCCACCATGTCCGGGTCGACCCGGCTCCTGGCCTCAAAGATATCGGCAAACTCATCCGGCACAATGTAGCCCTTGTTAGGCCCCACTTTCAAAGCCCGCCGACCGGTTGGTTGGTAGTCCGGGTGGTGCTTCTTGAGGATTGCATCACGCTCCTCAAGAGACATCATGGGGAATTCCTCTCCCCGCTGCTTCCTGGCTATCCTTTCCGGTCTGGTCTTTTCTACGGCCTTTATGAATTCTTGCAGTTCCGGTGTGTATGACATGCTCCGCTCCTAGAGGTATTCAGCATTGACCGGGACCCAGTCCTCACCGGCCATTGGGGTCTCCATTTCACGCTCCTGGTATCTACTTCGTAGCGCTTCTTCATCCATCTCCATCAGCATTCTCACCCATTCCTCATATCTGCCTTCGTTAATAGCTTTGACTGCCTGGTCCAGGTGTTCGGCTCGGGGTACAATATTGCTCCCGTATATTCTCCTGGCCAGCTGGACGATATGATACTGGGGTAGTTCACCCATGCACCGACTGGCACACAGGCCACACTGGATACAGCTAAACGAAAGCATGGCTGCCCTGGCGATATCCCCTTGCTTGAGTGCGGAGATAACGTCCATCATCTGAACATCCATCGGGCAGGCCTTGGTGCAGAGGTTGCAGGCAATGCAGCGGAACAGCTCCGGGTAGAGCTTGTATATCTCCTCCGGGGCCGACGTAAGTTTGGAGAAATCGTAACGGGCGCGGTTTGCCGGGTAGAACGGGATTTGTGCCAGGTACATGTTCGGTTCGACTACCGTCTGGCAGGCAAGCCCGACGCGAAGCTTATACTCACCTTCCTTACGGTACACTGTAGCACAGGCCCCGCAGATACCACCCCGGCAACCGCAGCCACGGATGAATTTGAAGCCGGCGTACTCCATGGCTTTCATAATGGTCAGCGTCTCCGGGACCATGTACTGTTTGCCCATGACGTATACCGGTATCAGCTTACCGATTCCGGTGGTACCCTGAGGTCCAACTGGCAGGCTTCTGCCCTCCTCACTCTGGTCCTGTTTGTCTTCTATCTCACTCATCAGCGCTCTCCGTGGATTTCCCGGGCTTCTATCACCGGACAGCTACATCAATCATCGCAAAATACTGCCGGTGAGTCCAGTTCTTCAGTTGCATCGCCTTGGAAGGACAGGTTACAGAACAGGCACCACAACCCTCGCATAGTGCCTCGTTAACAATGGCAACTTTCGTCCTTGCATCTACCTCTATTGCATGGTAGGTACAGACCGAAACACACTGTTCGCAGCCGGTACAGGTCTCTTTATCCACCGATGCAACTACAGGTTCGCGTAGAAGTTCACCCTGGGAAAAGAGTGACAATACCTTGCTGGCAGCACCGCTTGCCGAGGTTATGGTGTCCGGTATGTCTCGCGGCCACTGTGCCGTACCGGCCAGGTAGACACCGGCAGTCAGAGTTTCCACAGGGCGGAGCTTAATATGTGCCTCTGTAAGGAAACCTTGCTCGTCGGAGGCGATATTCAGTATCCTGCCTAGCTCTTTGGTGGTGGCACGAGGTATCATTGCCCGTGCCAGCACCACCATGGCGGCAGCAATTTCTATATCTTTCGCGGCCAGCGTATCCACTCCCAGTATCCGGATTCTATCGCCATCGCGTAGCATCGTCGGTGTATCACCCCGCAGATAGAGGATGCCACTATCATTCATTGCTCCCTGCACGAATTCCTCGAAGTCCCTGGCGTCAGACCGCATGTCCGTGTAGAAAATATATGCCTGACCCTCGGGGACAGACTGCCGGTAGAGCATGGCCTGCTTGGCGATATACATGCAGCAGACGCGAGAACAATACGGCACACCGTTTTCGGGGTCTCGCGAGCCGACACAGGAGATGAAGACAATTTCCTGCGGTATCCGGCCATCGGAAGGTCTCCTGATTTCACCTCCGGTAGGGCCTGTTGAGGAAAGGATTCTCTCAAACTGGAGACCATCGATAATATCAGGGTCCTGAGGAATGGACTCGGTGCGGTCCGGTGGTAGCAGGTCATACCCGGGGGCAGCAATGATTGCGCCCACTGCTTCATCGACAAATGTATCCTCATCTGCGAAGTCAATCGCTCCCGCAGGGCAGATTTCCTGGCAGGCACTACACTCCCCATCATTGAAGTGAAGGCACAAGGAAACGTCTATGCGTGGTCGGAAGGGTACTGCATCTGATGCCGGTATCTCAATCGCCTTTCGCCGGGAAAGCCCCCGGTCAAACTCCGATGGCACGGATACCGGACACCTGTCCAGACACAACCCACAGGCGGTGCATCGGCCCCTGTCTACAAAGCAAGCCCTGTTTCTAATCTGTGCTGTGAAGTTCCCTATGTACCCGCTAACTTCTTCTACATCCGAGCAGGTATATACCTTTATCAGGGGATGACGCGCAACCTCGTCTAATTTTGGTGCAATCAGGCAAGCTGTTCTCTCCAGGGTGGGAAAAGTACCCGCCAGTTGCCGGGCATGACCACCAATGGCGGCATCACGCTCTACAAGGACAACCTCGTGACTCCCGTTGGCAATATCCAGGGCTGCCTGAATTCCGGCAATTCCACCCCCTATTACCAGTGCACGTTTGGTTAGTGATGTAACCGACGGTATGAGTTCCATATCGAGGCGAAGTTTTTCAATCGTGGCCCTGACTATGGCGATTGCTTTCCTGGTGGCGGTCTCTTTTTCCCTGATGTGAGGCCAGCTGCACTGCTCTCTGATGTTGGCTATTTCGACATGATAGGGATTGACGCCTTCCAGTGAAGATGCCTTCCGGAACGTCCGCTCGTGCATAGTGGGAGTGCAGCTAGCGATGACAACGCCGGTGAGGGCATTCTCACGAATCCTCTTTCTCAGCAAGTCCTGCCCCGGGTCGGAGCACATGTACATATAGTCTTCAGCATGAACCACACCGGGATACCGGGCGATTTCTTCAATCACACGCGGTACGTCAACCGTCCCGGCAATATTGGTACCGCAATGGCAGACAAAGACCCCTATCCTCTTCAGTCCCCTACCCATTATGTATCACCGGTAGTAACTCGCTGGTCATATTGTCGTGAGAAAAGAGCGACAGTACCTTGGCAGCCGCACCACTCCCCTGGGCAACCGAGTCCGGTATATCCTTGGGGCCCTGCGCTGCGCCCGCCAGGAAAATACCCGGACGCGTTGTTTCCAGCGGACTCAGCTTCGGGTGATTCTCCATGATAAAACCATACATATTGACGTCAATGCCCAGTTTCCGGGCCAGGTCTTCGATTCCCGGGCTGGGAAGTATTGCCATGCCAAGGACTACCAGGTCGCAGGAGACCTCCACCTGACGTCCGGACAGGGTATCCGCACCCATGACCACCAGCTTCTCACCGTTCCGGAATATCCGTGAAACCTTACCCCTGATATACTGTGTTCCTTCATCTACTACCCGTTGCAGGAACTCTTCATAGCGCTTGCCGGTTGTCCTGGTATCAATATAGAAGACATAGGCTTTCCCGTCAGGTACAGCCTCCCTGTAGAGCAGCGCCTGCTTGGCAAGGTACATGCAGCACACCCGCGAGCAGTGCGAGACTCCATGCTCCGGGTCACGCGAACCGACACAGGAAACAAAGACTACCTCCCTGGGGGTCTTCCTGTCCGATGGCTTGAACGGTGCTCCTGCAGTGGGTCCACTTGGTGAAAGGATTCTCTCAAACTGGATTCCATTAATGACGTCCGGGTCTTCGGCATATTCCGGTATCCGCTCCATTGGCATGAGCTCAAAACCGGTGGCCACGACAATAGCGCCAACTTCTTCGGTTAATATCTCCGGTTGCTGCTCCCAATCAATTGCTCCAACGGGACAGAGTCGCTCACAAATACGGCACTGAGGCGGTTTCTTGCCCTCCTCCTTGTTTTCAATGAACTGCTGGTAACGGATGTAACGACAGTGCTCGGTATCAATCACGGCCTTGGCCGGTACAGCTTGCGGAAACGGGATGTAAATGGCTTTACGCTCTGCGATGCCAGCCTCGTATTCCGAGGGTACGTTTTCCGGGCATTTCTGCCAGCAAACACCACAACCGGTGCAGATGTCAGTGTTTACTTTCCTCGCTTTCTGCATAATCCGGACCCGGAAATTTCCGGCAGTACCACTTACCTGCTGCACCTCGGCGTATGTCAGCAGAATGATATTCGGGTGTTGACCGACCTCTACCATCTTCGGTGTCAGGATACACTGCGGGCAGTCCAGTGTCGGGAAGACCTCGGAATACTGGGCCATATGCCCCCCGATACTCGGTGACCTCTCTACCAGGAGCACCTGGTACCCGGCGTCGGCAATATCCAGCGCAGCCTGTATACCGGCAATTCCGCCACCGATGACCAGCGCCCGTTTCGTGACAGGAACGGTAACAACCGAAGAAGGCTTACCATCGCGTAATTCCTTCACCGCACCGGAGATTCGCCCGGTTGCCTCATCGATGTTTATCGTACCCTCAACGGTTGTCTCCTGTTTTCCGTGAGGTCTCAAATCTACCAGCCGGCTCCGGTTTATCCCCAGACCTGCTGAAGACATCACTTCGCGAAAGGCCCTTTCGTGTAGCGATGGCGAGCAACTGGCCAGGACCACTCCGTCCAGCTTCTTTCCCACCACCACACTCTTCACTAATGATAACCCCGGGTCCAGGCACAGGTCCGGACAGTTCTCGGCATGGACGACTCCGGACAAGGTAGAGACGATGCCTCGTAACTTGTCTGTCGCCGACAGTATCAGAGGGCTCAAGCTACAGTGGCAGAGAAAAACGCCTATCCTCTCCATACTTTATGTCCTGCCGGGAAGCAGTCCCTTCTCGCAGAGTACCTCTTCGGTGTTTCCGAAATTCAGGTCAAACCCGCAGCGTTCCGGTTCCACACCCAGGGCAAGAGCCAGTAACTGGGGGAAGTATATAATTGGTATACCAGTCTGTACCTGTCCCAGGTTGTGACTGCACAGCGGGCAACTGACGACAATCGCCTCGGCTCCCAGTCCCGTTGCCATATTCAGGATGGTATGGGCACGCTCTTTCACAGAGTCAGGGTTATTTACTATCTCGAAGGCACCGCAACATTCGGTAGCCAGCGGGAAATCGATAACCGTGGTACTAATGGCCTTGAGCATGTCCTGGAGTACCACCGGCCTCTCCACGCGGTCTATGGCGGCACCCTCGGGGCGTGTCAGGGTACAACCGTAGTAAGGGACTACTTTGAGGCCATCCAGCGGCCTTTTCACCTTTCCGGTAATAGCCTCCCACCCCAGGTCATCCCTCAATACCTGCAGCAGGTGGACGACCTCCACCTGCCCGTCGTAATCAGTCTCCTCGTCCATGAAGCGGTTGAGCGTATCCCGACTCTCCGGGTTGTTCTTCATCAACAGGTCAGCCCGTTTCAGGGTGTTGTAGCAGAACGAGCACAGGGTAACCAGTCGATTGCTCCCCTGTTCCTGGACACGTATCAGGTTGCGAACGGGCGCTACGTGGTGCACGAGGTCATCATCCGCAAGGGAAAAAACAGTACCACAGCAATTCCAGCGGGGTAGCTCTACCAGATTGACACCCAGGACCGACATGGCAGCGATGGCTGAGTCTTCGAAGTTCCGTGCCCTGGTCTTGAGCGTACACCCCGGGTAATAACTCAGTTCCATCTTAATCCTAGCCGGTAAACTTCCTGAAACCACTGACGAGGGCTATCTGGGGCAATTCGGCGATAGCCTCCTGACCCATCTGTGAGGGAGAAACGAAGTCGATATTTTTACGCAACGATAGAAGCCTGAGGGCTTCCATCACACGGGCGATATCGACTCCCTTGGGACAGCGCACTGTGCAGGCCAGGCAGGAAGCGCACAGCCAGATAGTCCTGCATCCGGCAATATCCTCAGCCAGGCCCAACTGGACCAGACGCATTACCTGGTTCGGCAGCAAGTCCATGGCAAAAGACATGGGGCAACCGGCGGAGCACTTGCCGCACTGGTAGCAGAGGTTGAGGTCCTGCCCACTGAGTTCAGAGACCCTGGCACAGAACTCGCTTCGTAGTCTTGCCCGTGATAGCTTGACCCTCACCTCACCCTCCCTTCACCCTGGAGATAGACAGGTACGGACACAACTTGCCGTACGGTGCCGATACCTCACTTCCAGAATAGCACATCCGAAAGCCTCTCGTATGTGATGCCCATCCGTTTAGATGAAATACGCAGCACAGTATATAATGAATCAGAAAGGAGACTGGTGAATAGTCTTCGTATTTCTGTCAGGATTACACATTTAGTATCGTTTTACGACTTTACCGTAGTTCAGAATCTGGTCATAGCGCCGGTACACGGCCATCAGCGGTTTCTTGATAGCAATCCGGTGCCAGGGGTCGATTATGGAGGTAGAATTGTACTGTGCAAAGCCGGGCCCTTGCCACGCCTCTTTGGTTGTGCTATTGGGAGGGACCTCAACCAGGTCCATCAGGGAAGGTTCTTCCCCTTCCTCGGGGCTTGGAATAACCCTCAACGACATCCCGGGGACCGGTTCGGCCTGGACAACCTCTATCGGTGTCTCCGGTCTGATGACACCGGTACAGATGCGGTTCCCCCACGGCCGCTCCATGGTCCCCGTAATCAGGTCGCCTTCTTTTTCCAGGGTGATGTGCGCCAGTTTCTTGGGATATCCCCAGATTTCCCGGCCCGCTGCCAACGGTATGTCGGTATTAAGTACGATATGGGCAATGTAGAATCGCGGTTTTCCCTGCCACAGGCAACTGATACCGAGAATCACTTCATCGTAAGGACCCAGTGTGCTGAAGGGGTACTTAATGAAAATCAGATTGGCCATTGGCGGTGAGTTGATTTCCAGTCCCTCCGGTAGTATATCGAGCACTGCATCTTCGTCAGTCTCGTAGGTGAAGGAGATAGCCTCCACATCCTTGTAGTAGATGGGCGGCTTGCTATACAGGGGCGCATCAACGGGCATACTGAAGCCGATATTCTTCTTGTTCAATCGTCCCGATTTCGACATTGGACTACCTCCTATGCTCTATACTCTATACTAAGTCTCTGCTCACATTGGTCAGGGGTTGCGGTTATTCTAGCCTCTATCCCGGCGAACTGTCAAAGCATATTACTCGCCTGACATCATATCTTCCGGGACAATAATCGCCCTACGTTATCCAGATAGCAGGGATAGAGTACTACCCGCCTGTCGACAAGTCGGAGACCTTCTCCCGACATCACTTCTCTTCCCGATACGCCAACTAGCAGGGTGATGAAAAACCCTTTCGACCATCCCCCTGACCCCCTTCCTGGCCAGGAAGGGGGAAAAGATTATATCTGGGGGACACCCCCAGACCCCCGCCAGAGGGGCGAAGCCCCATGGACTCCCTTTGCTCAGCACCCTGCTAGAGCAGGTCAGAGTACGGCAGGGCAAATACCGGCACCAGATGTTCCTTGGGTGCCCGTGGCCGAAGGTTTCGGAAGAACTCCCGCATGTTGTCGTCCACCGGCTCATACCCTGTCAGCCGCATTGCCCCTTTCCAGACGTCGATGACCTCGTTCGGACTCCCGCCGATAGGCCGCCAACTGGAGACTATGGGAAAGTTAACCGGGGGTTGTGAGAGTCCTGCAACAAAGTCGTTCCACTGGTTAGGGGCGACTTCCAGTATTGCCATGCTATACGCCCTCACCGGCGTCTCTTGGCTTTCGGCAGCGGCCTTGTGCAGGACCTCCGGCCAGACGGGGGCTAGTGGTTCGAGTAAGCGCGAACGCCGCTCGGGAGCGAACTCTTCAAGTCGTGCCGTATACTCTCCCCACGCCGGGTCCTCACTGGCTTTTCTACGGAAGGTCTTCAGCGCCTCCATGTCATCGAATTCCAGCACCTGTTTCACCTGGCAGAACCACTCCAGGTCATTATACCAGGCAATAACCATCCGGCATCCGAGACGCTTGCAGACCGGTACGAACTTCTCCCGGGCGAAGGTAACGAAGTTGTCCAGTGTCTCCGGACTGGCCGGTAGCAGGTTTAGTGTTTCCTCGAGGTATATCATCTTTCTACTCCGTCTCGATTATTTCTTCCGCTTTCCTTCAGACCAGGCAGTCCGGCGGCATTCAGGCCGGACCACTTCTCCTTGATACCATCCAGGGGCAGGACCACAGCGGGGACCTCCTCTTGTCTCATGGTCAGGGGGTTTGACGTGCCCAAACAATACATCACTTTACCGTTGAGGTCAACACGGTCTCATGCACGTGGTACGTACACGCCCGGTATTAGCCACCATTGACGTACAGTCCAGCCGTGAGATAACATAAGAGCAACGGGGATACTGGAACCCGGGCTACGACTCTAAGCTGCACACAGGAGGAAGTATGAAACTCTTCGAGCCGATTACTATCCGGGGTATGGAAGTCCCGAACCGGATTGTCTACCCAGCTATTCAGATGAATATGGGTTTGACCAATCGCCGCGCCCGGGCGTTCTACGCAGAGCGCGCCAGAGGGGGTGCTGGCCTGGTCATAACGGCCAATACCGCGATAGACAACCTGGCGTGTGAGGAGTTGTGGGATGGTGCCGAAGGACTAGCTGCCTTCATCGGACGGTTACGCGGGTTTGCAGACCAGGTCCATGAAGCCGGGGGTAAAACAGGCCTCCAGCTCTGGCAAGCCAACCGCTTCCCTCAGGGTCGTGGTACACAGGTCTCCAGTCAAGAGATGTATCCGGACAGTGGCGAGCGAATAGCACCTTCGGCCAGAGAGGATATGCGCGAGCTGACTATACCGGAGATAGAGGCCATCATCTACCGGTTTGCCAAAGGGGCAAGGAATGTACGAGATGCCGGGTTCGACTGTGTTGAGCTTCACGGTGCCCATGCTTACCTCCCCTGCCAGTTCACCAATCCTGACCTGAACAGGCGCACGGACAAGTACGGTGGCGACCCGGCTGGTCGAATGCAGTTCGGTATCGACCTTGCAACCGCCGTGCGTGCATTTGTCGGTCCGGACTTCCCGGTATTGTTTCGACTGGGAGCACTGGAGAAGGACGGAGAAATCGACCCCGATAGCATAACCTATGCCCGGGAGCTTGAGAAGGCCGGGGTGGACTGTCTGGACATTTCCACCGGTGGTTGGGGCAAGGTGCCGACTTCCCCGGTAAAGCGGAACAAGATGGGGTCACTGGTCTATCTTGCCGAACCCATCAAGAAGGCAGTCAGCATTCCCGTAATTGCGGTGGGCAAGATAAATACCCCGGAAATTGCCGAAGATATACTGACCAAAGGACGGGCAGACATGGTAGCCATCGGTCGACAGCTTATCTGTGACGCATTCTGGCCGAAGAAGGTACGCGAAGGGCGGTTCGATGAAGTGGTTGCCTGTGATTCCTGCAATATTAACTGCTACTCACCGGCTTTTGAACGCCGTTTGCCCGAAGGTGCGTCACTGTGCAAGTTCAACGAACGTGTTGGACGGGAATGGGAGATACCGGCCCCTGAGTAGGTGACCCCCCACCCGTTTTACTGCTGTGCCTGTTTCCGATATAACCGGCCATCCCAAAGAGCAGGTACATTTCGGCTGTCTACCAGTCAATATCCCTGACCCGGGTGAGAGTCTCATTAACCGCTTCGTCATCTCTACCCTACCTGTCAGCCATAGACACCGGGTTACCACGCACGCAGGAACAGCTTTATGTAAAGTATTTCCTCGGTACTAAACTGCCGTCCGGTCATTCCGACTGTGATAATAGCTACCCCCGGCTGCCGGCATAATGGAACACCGACGCCCAAACCGACCTGATATTGACAGTGCGCGATTGTTATGGTACACTTGTTCATAAAACAATCGTTTACACCACAGAACGCAGTTCGGAGGTAGTGTGAGGCAGCCGGGCTACAGTAAAACCAGGGAGCTGATATACGCTTTCATACGAAAGTTTTTCAAGAACCGCGGGTATGCACCGACAGTACGCGACATCCTGAAGGGTTGCAGCATCAGCTCTACCGCTGTTGTGCAGCACCACCTCAATGTTCTGGACAGGGAAGGCCGTATTCACCGTGACCCCGAGGTCTTCCGGAGTATTCGACTCACCGACCGGAAGGATACCGACGGTGTGCCATTACTCGGCACTATTGCTGCCGGTGAACCTATCCCTGTGCCCACGTCAGATACGTGGCGGAACCAAACACTGGAAACCATCGAACTTCCCGAAGAACTCACGCAGGGCAAGCAACTCTTTGCCCTCAGGGTCAAGGGACTATCAATGGTGGATGCTCTGATTGACGATGGTGATATAGTGCTCATGGAACCGGTGAATACCGCTGAGAACGGCGATATGGTGGCGGTGTGGCTCAAGAATGAGCAGGAAGTGACACTGAAGAGGTTCTTTCTGGAAGAAGGGAAAGTGTGCCTTCGTCCGGCAAATCAGGTCATGCAGCCCATCTATCATGACCCGGAGAATGTTGAAGTTCAGGGTAAAGTGGCTGCCGTCATCAGAAAGCTCTAGACGGAACTGTTGGCAGGCGGAGGTTTCCGGTCTAGCTCGTGAGGTAATCAAGTCCCCAATAATAGTTGGAACGTAATCTACCCCTGTTCCCCGTAGCGGTATTTCAGCACCCTGCCTGTAGACATGATAGTGCCGACGCTACCTGGAGTTACATTACTGCTACTCCACGAGCGTCGGCACAATTACAAACGTTGTCAATCCTCTCAGACTGACGCCAGCTACCTGCCCTGTCTTTTCGACCTTGCGTTCTTCTTTGCCTTCAAACGCGCCGCTTCCCTCTTTGAGAGGAAGTACCGATGCGACTTAGCCTCCCGCAGGACGCCGTCCATCTGTACCATTCTCTGAAAACGCTTCAGTAGAGAGTCCTGACTCTCACCTTCTCGTATTGACACTTCCAGTGCCATTACACAAAAGTCCCTTTCTTCCAAGTATACCGGGCGAGTATCCCGCACCAGTCCATGATATTAGTGCCAGACCAGCACTAACTGCCTGTTTTAGAAGCATTGTAGCAATCGCTACAATAAACCGGTCTTCCCTGCCGAGGCTCAAACGGAACTTCAGTTTCCTTACCGCACTGGGCACATACAACGGGGTACATCTGCCGGTTCGGACGGTAGCCGAAACCATCACCTGTGTCCCGTCGTGTTTTCCTCGCCTGACGGCATGGAAGACAGCGCTTTGGCTCATTTTGGTAGCCCCTGGAGGCAAACAGTTCTTGCTCCTCAGCACTGAAGGTGAAGACGGTTCCGCAGTCGGCACACTCAATTGTTTTGTCCTCAAATCCCACGAAGCCACCTCCTCTCTTGTTAGTAGTTGGTTAGCCTTGTGGTCAACCGGGACTTGAGCCGATAGAAAATGGAATTGACTAAGTGCTGGGTAACCTGAACTAAACCACCAACGATAGTGTACCATTAAAATATTTTCGCTGCAACCCACCAGTCAATCAAATATCCGGCAGTTCCTTGAGAGCTAAGTGTCGGTCAAATTAGAGAGCGGTGGTCACAGACCACCGCTCTCTATTCTGCTCCTCATTCTCCGGTCGGACGGGAGTATCAGGTGACCATTATTTATGGAAGTCCGGGGGGCGCTTCTCGACGAAAGATTTTACCGCTTCCTTGAAAGAAGGTCTCTGCATTGCCGCGGCGAACTCTTCGCCCTCTCGTTGCTGGACCACTGTGATATCTGTCTCATCAAGATTCTGCCAGGTCAGACCTTTTGTGACAGAGAGTAACTCTACCGGGTTGAAGGCAATCTCCTGCGCGATATTGACCGCCTCTTCCATTAGCTTGTCGTGTGGGACTACGTGATTAACCAGGCCGATACGCGCCGCTTCCTCACCGTTAATTATCTTTCCTGAAAGCATGAGCTCCATGGCATGTCCCAGCCCAACAATGTGGGGTAGCAGGTGAGTGCTGGCCAGTTCAGGTATAACCCCCACTCGTACGAAACGCATAGACAGACGCGCCTGGTCAGAGGCGATACGTATATCGCACGGTAGTGTGGTTGTCAGTCCCGCCCCGATAGCAGGACCATTGATGGCACAAACGATGGGTTTGGAACGCTGAACAAATGTAACCCACGGCTCAATCTGGGGACGTTTCTCCACCTCTTCTCCCGACTCACGCGCCTGGATACCCTGGTTCCAACCACTGATATCAGCGCCGGCGCAGAATGCCCTCCCGGCACCGGTAAGGACAACGGCACCGATACCGGGGTCAGAGTTCCAGGCGTCAATCTGGTCCCGCATTTCTGCCTGCATAGTAGTATGCATGGCGTTTAATTTTTCCGGTCGGTTGAAAGTGATAATCCCTACCCTACCGCTTGTTTCGGTCAGTATCATTTCGTAAGCCAATATAATATTCCCCTTTCAGTACACCTGAATACGATGGTATTGCTGTTCCTTTCTGCGCTAATGATAGAGGCGTGCGGCAACACTGTCAAGCCATCCTGATAGACGGAGTATGTAATATATGATAAACTATATTTATCGTGTAATATTTCCACCGGGAGACAGGCATCATGATAGACCATATTTCCGAGGCAATGCCTAAGTTCTATGGCTCCGTAACAGTCGGTGAAAGAGGTCAGGTCGCCATTCCCGCTGAAGCACGGCGAGAGATGATAATTGAGCCGGCCACCAAACTACTGGCATTCGGTCATCCAAACAGAAGGGTTCTGCTCCTCATCAAGGCCGAATTTGCCACAGAAATGCTGGCCAGTGCTACTGCCGCTCTTTCACAGTTCGAGCAGATGGTGAAGGCAGAGCACGCTGAGAAACCGGAGTAGGTCCCATATACACAAAGAAGGAGTAACCAATATGACCTGGATTACAAAGATGGCTTTGAAGAAACGATGGCTGACGATGCTAATCGCTGCCCTGGTGGCAGGAGCATCTGTCTGGGCTATGTTTACCCTCCAGATGGAGCTCTTTCCCAATATTGAGCTACCGATGACCACGGTGATTACGGTCTATCCTCAGGCGCAGGCTGAAGAGGTGATGGAGACAGTAACCATCCCGGTAGAAAAGGCCATTGACGGCATAGAAGGTCTTGAACACATTACATCCACCTCAGCCGAAGGCAGCTCTGTTGTTTTCGTGCAGTTTGAGTATGGCACAACTATGGACAAGGTGAACGATATCATTGCCGAGCGGCTCGACACACTGGAACTTCCGCAACAGGTAAGAGGTCTACCTGCCATGATGCCCGGGCTGGATAAGAACCCGAGGCTCTTTCCAATTGATATCAATATGATGCCAGTAGTAACCCTCAGTTTCATCGGGGATGCATCTCCCCGGGAGCTACAGCAAATTGCCGATACCCAGCTTGTGCCAGAACTGAAAGCAATCGAAGGCGTGTTCAATGTCTCTGTGGAAGGTGGTGCCGGCGAGAAGATACTGGTGAGTCCCTCTGTGGAACAGATGACCCGGTCCGGCATCTCCATGGGGCAATTGTTCAGTGCTCTGGCTATGCAAAGCTACGAATCCGTGGCTGACGTGGAGAATGCCTTTCTCAGCCCCGACGGTCCGCAGCTAAAGCACCTGGCCGGGGTCAGTTTTGGTCCTGGTCCGGGAGAGGACATTAGTCGCACCAATGGCAAACCCAGCATCAGCATCAGTGTTACAAGGGAAGCTTCTGCCAACACGGTTACCACAGCCAACGCCATTATTGATAAAGCGGCGGAACTGGAAGCAACCCTCCCTCCAGGTATGGAATTGGTGACCATTATGGACCAGTCGGAGTATATTGAAGGCAGCATCTCCGACCTTAAGAATAGTGCACTGATTGGTGGTGGCCTTGCCATAGTTGTTGTCTTCCTTTTCCTGATGGCGGTACGGGCTTCCCTGGTGACCGCCATATCAATCCCTTTAAGTATCCTGATTGGCTTCCTTGTGATGCGCTTCACCGGCATTACAATCAACATTCTAACGCTTAGTGCCATGGTCATCGCCGTGGGGCGGGTTATTGATAACAGTATCGTTATCCTTGAAGTAATATACCGCCACATGCAACTCGGTGAGAGGTTCAAAGACGCTGCTATAAATGGAACCAGGGAAGTGGTCGTCCCTATCACATCGGCTACTATAGCTACCGTGGTTATCTTCCTGCCACTGGCGCTGGTCGGTGGAATTGTCGGTGAAATGTTCATTCCTTTTGCATTTACGATAGCTTTCGCCCTTATCGGTTCGCTGCTGATAGCTTTGACTGTGGTACCGGCACTCTCCGGCTGGCTGACAGTCAAAAAAACTGGTGACAGCGTAAGAAAGCCCCGGTATCTGAGGATATACACATCGGTGCTACGCTGGTGTCTCGGTCATCGGGTGGCTACGCTGGTGATTTCCATTTTTCTGTTTCTTGGCAGCCTCGCCCTGATACCCCTCATCGGCACCAGCTTCATACCTGAGATGAACAGTAATGTTCTGACTATTCAGATTGAGATGCCGGAGGACAGCAGCTACAGCACTGTTAACGGGGCTACTATCAAGGCAGAAAGCCTGCTGGCAGCAGACCCCGATATCCTGACCTACAGCACAACAATTGGTTCCGGTAGTGGCACCACGGCTATGGTCAGCAGCATCTTCGGCGGCGGAAACGGTAGCAATATCATCGGTATCGAGACTGTTGTTACCCCGAACGCTGATATCGATAAGGTTGCCACGAGACTTTCAGACAGACTTGACGAGATAATCGAGCAGGGTATAGTGAGTACCGCCTCACAGCAAGCCGCCATGTCAGGCCAGATGTCATCCGGACTGGAAATAACAATTCGAGGCGACACGAATGAAGATGTGGTGCTGGCCGGAGAACAGCTTCTTACCAGGCTGGAGTCTGTCAGCCAGGGTGCTGGGGTCACGTCAACCGGTAATACGCTAGCTGACCGTCGGCGTGCTGCTCAGGCTAATAGTCTGAAGAGCCTGGCTGACCTTGAAATACAGACAAGCAATGTGCAATCGAGCCTGGTAGTTGAACCCGACCTATCAAAGATGACGACCCTCGGATTATCCCCGAGCCAAATGGGACTGTTGCAGCAGGAATTCATGCTAATGGCTCGGGGGACGACTGTTACCGTGGCAAATATAGACGGCACCAATTACGAAATATTCCTTAAAGGCATCATGGGGGATATAACCACCGCAGAGACAGCGAAGAGTCTGATGGTCGGTGCTCCCATTCCAATTCCTCTCGGTAGTATCGCTACCGTGGAGATGGGAGAACGGTTGACCAACATCCGTCGCTACGACCAGAAGATATCTGCAACCATCACAGGCACCATAGGTCAGGAGAATATCGGAGCAGTTAACATGGCCGTCCAGTCTGAGATTGATTCCATGACTTTCCCGTCTGGTATCAAGACAAGCATGGGTGGCATCAGCGAAGATATGCGTGAGAGTTTCTCCGCCATGTTCATGGCCATAGGCATTGCCATCGGACTGGTCTATGTGGTACTGGTGTTGACTTTTCGTTCCCTGCGCAACCCCCTGATAATAATGGTAAGCTTACCCCTGGCGTCAATCGGTGCCCTACTCGGACTGTTAGTCACCGGGAATACACTGGGGGTTACGGGCCTTATGGGTGTACTGATGCTGGTCGGTATCGTTCTGACCAACGCCGTCGTCCTGGTAACCGTCGTAGAGCAGTTGCGTAAGACAGGGCTGAGTGACATAGAAGCCATAGTACAGGGAAGTGAGACCAGACTCCGCCCCATCCTGATGACTGCGATAACCACAATGATAGCGATGCTGCCGCTGGCATTTGGAGCGGGTGAAGGGGTGTTGATGGCTGCCGAACTGGCTACGGTGGTCATCGGCGGACTATTCAGTTCCACACTACTGACACTGCTGGTCATTCCCGTGATATATGCCATGACGCATCGGGTGCGCCACAGTGATAGTGCCACTGTACCAACATCCGACAGCCAGCAGGTTAATCCATAGCTGATAGTGTCATTCTCGTTTCCGGTAGAGCCTTACCCGGATGGTACAGGCCTTCCGATTGGCTGATATTCCTCACGAAGATAGTGTATATTGTATTAAGTCGCTGACTTTGAATGAGGGTGATAGAAGGTACTATTAGTCAGTGATATAAGACATGACACAGAGGAGGTAAGATGGCACGAGTTAGTTTCATAGAAAAGGGCCAGGGGCACCCCATGGTTGAGGACCTCTATAAGAAAATAGAGGTAAGGGGACAGCGCATCATTAATTTGTATAAAGTGCTGGGACACTGCCCGTTCGTCGGCCTGAACTGGCAGCGACTGGGCAATTCTTTGCTCAAGGGCGAGGAACTGCCTCCCAGGTTACGGGAACTGGCCGTGCTCCGTGTCGGTCACCTGACAGGCTCCAGGTACGAATTCACCCAGCATACCGGTATTGCACTTACGGCCGGGTTGACCCGGGAGCAGGTTGATGCCATCCCGGACTGGCGGAATTCAACGGCGTTCAATGACGAAGAGCGTGCTATCCTGGCCTATACCGATGAGGTTGAGCGGGATGTCAAGGTTAAGGACGAGACATTCGCCACCCTGCGCAGCTTCTTCAGCGAACACGTAATTGTCGAACTAACTGTGGCCATAGGTTATTACGGCATGGTGAGCCGGTTTCTGGTCGCACTCGACGTCGAACTGGAAAGCTAGCCGTCCTGCCATCGGAACGACTGACAGGTACCGGGACTACGGTTCCAGGAACTACGGTTCCAGGAAGCCCTTCAATACCCTGAGGGCATTCAGTGTTACCCACTTGCTGGGGCGGTCTTTCCGTTCGATACTGACCAGAAAACGGCCGTTGAAGGTGTTCTCCAGGAGCCACCGGCCCTGTTCGTCCTGTCTGGAAATAACCAGGTCCACTGCCTCCTGCATCCGTGGTTCGCGATAACCCAGCTTGAGCAATACCCCCAGGATTTCCAGGACGTCTATCTGCCACATCAGCGGGAACCCAAATCTCAGCCAACGCGGATTGGCAATCCGCTCCAGGTCATGGCTACGCTTGTGCACGTGGTGCCGGAGCAGGTATTCAGCACCATCCTTAATTGTGCTCTTCACCGCCTCGGTCCTACTATCCGGCGGGATTTCCGCCAGCGCCCTGAGTGACTTGACCACTCCCATGTGGCAGGTGTGCTTTCCCCAGCAGTTCTTATATCTGTCGTACGGCCAGCCCCTGGGGGCTTCATCATTAGCATCATCGAATCGCTGATACGTCGTTATCCAGTCAATCCCTCGCCATACTCTGGGGTCCTCAAGATACCCGAAACGAATCAGACTCCAGACCATGTTGCCGGTGAGACAGGGAATAATCGCCCCGTGGTTACCGCCATCGATTTCTGTGCCTCTGGTGGAAAACCCACCGCTCTGCCGGTCCTGCGAGTTCTCCAGGATAAACTCGCAGGTCTTCCGGATACGAGGGTTTTCACTATCCGCGGCCAACTCGGCCAGGATAATTAGCTGCCACACCGTTCCCCTGTACTTGCCACGGACGTAGAAGTCCCCGGGGTTGCCCCAGTGGCCGCCTTCTTGCTGTTTAGCCAGTATCCCGGGCACAGTACCGGTCTCCATGATGATGCGCCGTGCGGCTTCTACTTCCGGGGCATCCGGCGGCTCCCCGAGGATATCAACCAGCGTGAGATACCGTACCGACGGGTCCCCTTCTTCCAGGAGCCAGTCCGTGGGGTCGGTTTTCAGGACAGACTTCCAATCGGCCATTTTCACTATCTTCCTTTCCCGCGACCGGTGGGGTACTCTTGTGGCATGAATTATATCACAGTACAAATCGGTATCAGGCAGGTAAAGTCACTCCTCCATGCCGGTAAATCCAGTTTTGCTACGCTGGTAACCTTGACAAGACCATGCCCAGCTACTTAAAGTGTGCTTTATACAGCTTCTCCAGTCTTTCATCCCACCAGGGGGTTAGTGTAATGTATAAAAGGAAAGCAGAGTCACTGCTTGGCCATTACCGGGTCCTTGACCTTACTGATGAGAAGGGTGTCCTCTGCACCAAACTTCTGGCCGATTTTGGGGCGGACGTAATCAAGATTGAACCCCCCGGCGGCGACCCCATGAGAAGCATCGGCCCCTTTTATCATGATGAGCCTGACCCGGAGAAAAGCCTCTTCTGGTTCACACTTAACACCAGCAAGCGCAGCATCACGCTGGACATCTCACAACCTGAGGGCCGGGAATTATTCCGGGAGTTGGCCAGGACTGCCGATTTTATTGTGGAATGCTTCCCACCCGGCTACATGGACAGCCTCGGTCTCGGGTACTCCGACCTCAGCGAACTCAATCCCCGTCTCATCGTGACCTCAATCACCCCCTTCGGCCAGACCGGCCCCTACCGTGACTACAAAGCTTATGACCTGGTCGGACTGGCTATGGGCGGTCTTCTTTATCTTATTGGAGAACCACACCGCCCGCCAGTACGGGTCCGGGCACAGCAGGCTTATGCCCAGGCCAGTGTCCAGGCAGCCACAGGAACAATGATGGCCCATTACTACCGCCAGATGAGTGGTGAGGGACAGCACGTGGACGTCTCCATGCAGGAGGCGGTCAGCAACACCATAGACACTGCCCAGCAAGCCTGGGACTTGCAGCAGGTGATATACAAGAGAGTGGCCCCATTTCGCCCGCTGGGTGATTTGAGCATTCGCTGTGTCTATCCCTGCAAAGATGGCTATGTTGCCTGCTGGAACCCAGAGGAACTACAGGTCATCAGGGAATGGATGGATAGCGCCGGAGTTCCCTACGATGATGCCCGGATGTCTGCGTGGATTGAACTCCGCCAGAAGGTAGCGGATGGGGAGACTACACTCACGGAGGCGCTATCTCAGGAAGAACTGACGGAAATGCAGGAAACACGCCTTCCTCTCCTGGCGAAGTTCACCCGACAGGAAATCTATGACGTAGCACTGGAAAAAGAATTTGGCTGGGCACCGGTAAACACTCCTAAGAACCTGGTGGAGAGCGCGCAACTGGCGGCGCGTAATTACTATGTCCAGGTAGAGCACCCGGAACTTGGCGAGACAATCACCTATCCCGGCGCTCCCTGCAAGATGACCGAAACCCCCTGGCAGATATGGGGCCGAGCCCCACTTATCGGGGAGCACAATGAAGAGGTCTATGTAAAGGAGCTAGGCATGTCTCCCCGGCGGATTCAGGAGCTTAAGCAGTTAAAGATTATTTAATCCTGTAAGGTTGTATGGAGAAGGCCATAACATGGACACGAAACAGGTATTTGAAGGTATTAAGGTAGTCGACTTCTCGTGGTATGCGGTCGGGCCGCAGACAGCCAGGCATCTTGGCGACCATGGTGCCGAGGTTATCAGGGTGGAGTCTTCCATAAGTCCTGACGGTCTGAGACGAAGCGGCCCGTTCAGGGATGGTGTTAACGGGCCAAACCGCAGCGGCTACTTCAATAACCAGAACCCGAATAAGTACGGTATCAGCCTCAACCTGAAGCTGCCCCAGTCGGTGGGGATTGCCCGGAAACTCATTACCAGGGCTGACGTGGTCACGGAGAGCTTCACTCCGGGGGTAATGGAAAGGTTCGGTCTGGCTTATGACGACCTGACGAAGATAAAGCCGGACATTATCATGATAAGCATGGGGGCACAGGGACGGGGCGGTCCCCACTCTCGCCATAGCGCGTTCGGACATGTTCAACAGGCACTCAGCGGTGTCAACCACCTGACCGGCTGGCCGGACGGGTATCCTACCGGTGTACACGGTCCGTACACGGATTTCTTCGTGCCCCACATAGCGGCTATGGCGGTTATCGGTGCTCTTGACTACCGCAACCGAACTGGTAAAGGCCAGTACATAGAGCTTTCGCAGCTTGAGACCTCAATCCACTGCCTGGAGACTGCTATTTTGGACTACACCGTCAACGGAAGGGAACAGTGCCGTATGGGGAACCGTCACCCTCAGGCATCGCCCCACGGCGTGTACCGCTGTCCGGGAGATGACCGGTGGTGTGCCATCGCGGTCTTCACGGATGAAGAGTGGCAGGCCTTCTGCCGGGTCATCGGCAATCCATTGTGGGTACATGACGCCAGGTTCAGCACTCAGGATAACCGTCTGGAGAATGCCGATGAGCTGGACGGACTGATAGAAGAATGGACCTGCCGCCACACAGCCGAGCAGGTGATGGCCATGATGCAGGCGGCCGGAGTGTCCGCCGGAGTGGTGCAGACTTCACAGGACCTGCATGCCGACCCCCAGTTGAAGCACCGGAACCACTACTGGGTACTCGACCACCCTGAGACAGGCCCGTCTACCTATGACAGCCCGGCATACAAGCTGTCCAGGACGCCAGACCAGGCGCGAATGCCTGCTCCCTGTCTGGGCGAGCACAACCAGTTCGTTTGCAGTGAAATCCTGGGAATAACGGACGAGGAGTTTATCCAACTGCTCGACGAGGGTGTATTTGAATAGGTCGTACCGGTATCATGATATTGAGAATTGGAGCGAGAGATGGGACTCGTATCTATAACAGCCTGTTTTGATGGATGGCCAGTAACAGGGAGAATAACATGAGAAGACCGAAAATCCTGTGGGTTGCTCTCGGCTTATTCAGCATCTTTTTCTGCACCTTCCTGGGTTTCTGGCTATGGGCCGAGTTCGGGTTCGAGCGCACCATCGTTATGTATGAAACGGCCAGAGCACCGGCTGTTCAGTCTGTAGTTCCGGGTGTCACTGCTGCTGAAGAAGCTGTTGCCGAAGAAGCCATACCTGCCCCGGTACCAGAAACTCCACCGTGGCTTTTATCAGTCCGCTGGAGTATGATGGCCGCAGCAGCAGTCGTTGCCGTCTACATTATCTATCTGGAGGTGCTATACCGTCGGAAACAGAAAGGCCAGGTATCGCGCATGCAGGATTGACTGGCTATGCCTTCCGGGGTATCTGAATCGTCAGTGATGCCGGTTCCTGGCAGGTCGAAGGCGAAATTGTCGTGGTGACTACACCACACACAGTAATAAATAACAGCAAAGGAGATAAAAATGGGTGTGAACTTCTCTCTGGAGGGTAAGGTGGCACTGGTGGCAGGGGGTAGTCGGGGTATCGGTGAGGCATGTGCAATAGCGCTCGCCGAGGCCGGGGCGGATGTGGTGGTAAGCAGTCGGAAGCTTCCCGAACTGGAGAAGGTGGCTGAAGAAATCAGGGCCAGGGGCAGGCGCGGGTTGGCACTTGCTGCCCATATTGGTAAAGTGGAAGAGTCAAGGAGTCTTGTTGAGAAGGTCAAGGCTGAGTTCGGTAAAATTGACATCCTTCTGAACAACGCCGGTACGAACCCCTACTTCGGTCCAATTCTGGATGCCGAGGAGTGGGCGTGGGATATTACCATGAATGTAAACCTGAAAGGGCCATTCGTGCTCAGTCAATTGGTGGCCGGAGTAATGCGCGAGCAAGGTGGTGGTAGCATCATCAACATGGCGTCGGTTGGGGGACTCAGACCGGGAGGGCAACAGGGCATATATAGCGTCTCCAAGGCCGGCATGATTATGCTGACCAGAGTCATGGCCAGAGAGTGGGGCGAGTACAATATCAGAGTCAATGCCATTGCCCCGGGTGTGATAAAGACACGATTGAGTGAAGCACTCTGGAAAGAGCCGTCCACAGGGGAAGCAGCGATGCGTCGCACTTCTCTGGGCCGCCTGGGGGAACCTGGGGATATAGCCGGGGCTGTAGTGTACCTGGCATCGGATGCCTCCAGCTATGTGACCGGGGATACCATTATTATAGATGGAGGAGCGGCATAAGACAGATGGCGCACAAATGAGCAGTAGTCTTCTATCTGTGCTGGTTACACCCGGACAGAGAACTGCCCTACTTGCTGGAGCGGGAGACGGGACTCGAACCCGCGACAACCTGCTTGGAAGACGCCGAAAAGGCAAGGCGGGCACCCCTTGCCCCCTTTCTTGATTGGATTATAGGCAAGATTGGTGGTAGAAGTCAATTCCACAGCCAGACATTACAAGTCGACAGATATTTCGGTGTTAAACCTGGATTTGTGTTAGGAAGATCTTATTGATGCGCTCTTATGCGTAATAACAACGGACATGCAGCCGCAAAATAGCCTGCGTCAAGCAGCGACCATAATGAGATTTGCGCTTTGAGGCTCTGCCCTTCACGCTCTGTGAAATACCCAATGTAATGATCGTAACTCCAAGTTAATTTCACATATATAGAATGTTCGTATTCATTTGGATGATAAATCCAAATTGTACCTCCACCTTCAGAGATATCAACTTTGATGCGGTCTTTACCTTCCATTGACCATACCCCCGGAAACAGTAACACCCTGACTTAGAGTCCTCCGCTATAATAGAATAGCTGAGGAGGACTCATCATGGTTCGCAGGAAGTACACCGAGGAACAGATCATCGCCGTGCTCAGGGAGGGCGAAGCCGGC
>JADHXC010000032.1 GCA_016783135.1 Dehalococcoidales bacterium
CAACCATTTTCTTATAGACCCTCCTCAGTAGGTGAAACTGCCCGGTGCCTCACATTCTAGCACTTCACATGACACAGGTCAACGACAATATAGAAGCCCATTCACTCACACATTATACCGAATCATGCGAAGGGGTGTGGTCAATACCACACCCCTTCGCTCGTGTAGCATTTTGTGCCACTGGTACCGGGGATTAGTATCCCAGCTCTGCCTTCTTGTCTTCGTCTATCCAGGCATAAGCCCAGTAGTTATGCTTGTGGAAGCCAAAGGATGTCTCGCCGCTGTAGTTCTTTACCCACGGCCACCATGCTGTCCACTCGGCTCCGGTGGGCATCTGGATCCAGGGGCACAAAGAATTGAGGTAAACCATCAGCTCTTTCAGTAGAGCATCTCTTTGTGCAATATCAGGTGTGGTTTTAGCCTTTGCCCAATCTGCCGTGAACTTCTCATCACAGAAACCACCGAAGTTATATGCGTGGTCGCAAGTCATATCGTTAAACACCTGCGGCCTTGCCTGGACGCCATGCGCGATTAACCCCTCGAACGAGCGGTCGAATCCCATGGCTTGAACGGTTGCTTCTTCCATTATTCTCAAGTCAGCAGTAACTCCGATTGCCGCAAAGAACTCCTGGAGCATGGCGCCAAAGTCCGGTGCTGTATCGGAGACTCCCATGGTGATGGTCGTGTTAAATCCATTGGGATAGCCAGCGTCAGCCAGGTACTGTTTTGCTTTTACAGGGTCGTACTCATACTGCATCTGTATTGACTCGGGGCAATCCTCAAGAGGAGTATAAAGCGTAGGTCCGTCGGACTTCTGTAGCGGAAAGTATAATAAATCTCCAACACCCTCGTAGAAGGCATCAATTAATGCCTGACGGTCTAATGCCATGTTCAACGCTTGACGGACTCTAATGTCGTTGTAAGGCTCCTTATCCCAAGGGATGAGTAAATTCCAGCCACCACCCCTCATCACCTGCGTGCTTCCCAGGATATCCTCCAGTTCAGGGCTAACCTCCAGGATATCACGCTTGGTCATCATACCACCCATCTGGTAGATGTCAAGCTTGCCCGTGCGGAACGCCGCCTGGCGTGCTGCCATGTCGGGCATAATGGGAATAATAATCTTGTCCAGGAACGGTAGCTGGTAGGTCTTGCCGTCCTTGGTCCAGGTCGCCCACCAATCAGGATTCCTGGCAAAGGTAACCTGAGAATCGCTTACATAGTCCTCAACGTAAAACGGACCGGTCCCGGCAATATTCTTCCAGTCGTCAAGTCCCGCTTCTTCCGATTCCGGGGGGTATATCAGCATGTACGGCCCCCAGCCAATTTCATAACCCCAGAATGCCATCGGGTCCGTAAACTCGAACTGAATTGTGCTGTCGTCGACCTTTGTCACTGCCTTGAGGAAGTTGTGTCTTGGCCACCTTCCCTTGCCATCCTCGAAGCCGATGGTGCGGTTCAAAGCCCACACGACATCATCGGCCGTCAGAGCCCTGCCGTAGGTCGGGAACTTGTTCTGCCATTTCACACCTTCCCGCAGGTTGAAATGCAGGATGGTGGGCGTCGAAAACTCCCAGCTTTCAGCCAGGGCGCCAGTAGCAGCTGCGTCAGAAATGAAGTCGGTACTGGCAAAAGTGAACTCGCCGGTACCTGACGGACCCTTGGTGAAATCGCCCATCAGCAGTCCATCACAGACGAAAGACTGATAGGCATGACCCATCCACGTCCACTTCACCATGTCCCAGCCCGTCGGTCCGCCAGCCCAGTTCTGGACGCAAAACGCCGGGGTCAGGGTGCCTCCGTAAACCGGCTCATCTTTCGCTGGTACTACAACTTCTTCCTCTTCAGAAGCCGCCGGTTCTTCAGCCGCCCCCTTGCAGGACGGCAGAAGCAACGCTATCACCAGCAGACAACTTATCATGACCCAGGTGATTTTTCTCATCATCTTATCTCCTTTTACTTCTCTTTTTCTCTCGCTACTAACAAACTCAGAGTGATTGCTTACTTTCACATTATATACCTCCTTGATATCTTGCTTATCGACAGCCAGGAAAACACTGCACTTCAATTCGAGATTTACGCTTCGGCCTTCTTAACCATTTTTTCGCGTATCTTCTGAAACTTTGTGCCGGAATAGCGCCCAATACCACCCCTCATTCTCGGGTCGAGCAAATCCCTCATGGCATCACCGAACATGTTACTGCCGTATACGACTGCCGCCAGAGCCAGCCCCGGCCACACAGCAATCCACGGATTCTGCAGCATGTAAGTGCGTGCCGAGCCGCTTAACATTCCTCCCCAGCTTGGGTCGGGAGGTGGAACGCCGAACCCCAGAAAACTCAGAGAAGCCTCCGTCAGGATGATGCCGGGTATACGCAACGTTGCGAAGATGATGATTGTGGCCATAACGTTTGGCATTATGTGCCGCCACAAAATCCTCCACAATGGACAGCCTGCTGCCTTGGCTGCATCAATGTAAACATTTGACTTCACCTGGATAACAGGACCTCTTACTGACCTGATACCAACTATGCCGAACTGTAACCCGAGTACAATGGTAATCTGCGTTATCCCCTGTCCTGTCAGGGACGCCAAAACGATAAGTATAACCAGTGTCGGGAAAACCATGTAGGCATCCACAAACCGCTGGAATATCAGGTCAAACTTGCCTCCGATGAAACCGCTGGTGACACCACCGACAATAGAGATAACCATGGAAAGAGCCGTAGCGCCGAGACCTACTACCATGGAGACGCGAGCGCCGTATATTATCCTGGTTAACAGGTCCCTGCCCTGGTTGTCTGTTCCCATCCAGTACGTGGTTGACGGCCCCTGGAGGCGGTCAGCCACGTGACTCTCATTCATCCCGTAAGGCGTTATCTGGTCGGCAAATATAGCGAGAAAAAGAAAAAATACCACTATCACCAGCCCCACCGTACCCAGGGGCTTTTCCTTGAATAACCTGATGAAGAAATCAGCTAACGGGCTATGCCTTTTTCCTTCTCCGGCCCCGGCAACTATACCCCCGGTACCCTTGGGAGGCATCTCTCGTATTTCGCTCATTCCAGGCTCTCCTCTATCTATACTGCACCCTCGGATCCAGCCAGGCATAGGTCAGGTCTACGAGCAGGTTAATAGCCATCACACCACCGGCAATAAAGAAGACTGCCCCGGAAAGGGTAGGATAATCTCTGTTAAAGGCTGACGAAACCACCAGCCGTCCGATTCCGGGCAGCGCGAATATCTGTTCGATGATAACGGCGCCACCGATAAGGACAGGTACCTGCATTCCTATTATGGTAATAACCGGGATAAGTGCGTTTTTCAGGGCATGCCGCAGCACGACTACCCTTTCTCTCAGTCCCTTTGACCAGGCAGTCCTGATATAGTCTTGCCTGAGCACCTCCAGCATCATGGTCCGCACCATTCTCATGTTGGCGCCTGCCATACCCATACCAACGATAATTCCGGGAATAATGAAATCGCCCAGGTTCTTCATAGGGTCATCTGCGAATTTGGTAATGATTATCGCTGGGGACCAGTTCAACCAGATGGAAGGTAGCGTTACCACCATGGTGCCTATCCAGAACCCCGGCACGGCAATACAGAAAATGGCAAAGCTCCGCCCTATGTAGTCGCCTACCGTATCCTGTCTTATTCCTGAATAGATACCTATCGGGAAAGATATCAGCATTGCCGTTATCAGGGCAATTATGCCCAGCTCAAACGTAATCGGCAGTCGGCGGAGGATTTCATCGGTAACCGGGGTGTTTTCCCAGAGGCGTGTACCCAGGTCACCGTGCAAAATGATGCTCTTCATCCAGTCCCCGTACTGCAACCACATGGGTTTGTCCATCCCCAGTTCACGAATAAGTGCTTCCTTCTGTTCGGGGCTCCAACCAGCTGAAAGGTCCATCCTGCCTATAAGTATATCCACAGCGCTGCCCGGAATAAGGCGGATAATAATGAACACCAGCATACTGGAAATAATCAGTGTAGGGATGATGAGAAGAACTCTTCTAATGATGTAATTAGTCATAGAGCCCCCCGGGTATCTTTAGTATCTTCCTCGGGGTGTTTGTCGGTACACCAGCATTTATGTCCGAACGGACTACGCCTGGTTGAGCGCTCAGTTCCAACCAGACCGTGCCTGAAAGTGCACCGGTAATAGGGGTAACTACCAGTTACCATACTCACATTCCTGCTATCGCACCATTATCTGGTGAATCTGTGCGTCCCCAGCTTCTTGATACCAGGATTACCGTGAAGTGAAGCGGTAGTATGTAGCGCCAGTATAGTCAGTCTTAATGCTGTTGTCAATACTAACTTTGACATCCATATCTGAAGCTGATAATCTCTATTCGACCAGGCAGGATTTCCGCAAATGAGTACCCTTCTTATCATTCTGACAGTAGTGTTCCTGTTCAGTCTGGCCTGCGGTGCCGTCATGTGGCTCTTCTTACGAAGCAGACGGGCGGCCAGACCTGACCAACCGACCGCAAAAACGGCGGCGGAAGCCCCGGTGTTTCGCTGGCGTTACATCGCCCTGCCGATGGTCGTCCTCATCCTCACCGCGGCAATGGTCGGCTACTTCTACCGGCTGCTCCCGCCGGAGGTGGCCTATCACTTCCGCTCGGATGGCTCCCCGGACCAGTGGCTGAACCGGAGCACCATCGTGCTCTGGGCACTCCTGCCGCAGTTCTTTCTCACCATCCTCGCCGGGGCCGTCACCTGGGGACTAACCACGCTGAGTTCCTTGTCCATCGAGGTAGCCGCCATCATAGCAAAGCTGGGCCGGCTGCTGCTGGTCATGGGCAACATGGTGGTCATTCCGCAGGTCATTCTCTGCTTTGCAATGCTGGATATTTTCAGCTACAATTCTTACCAGGTACACATTCTGCCTCTGTGGGTGTTCGCCCTGATTGTGATGGCAGTTGGTGCCATCGTCCTGACGGTGTTCTTCTTCCAGACCATCCGGCAGACCTGGGTGACTCCCCGGTAGCTTTGCCCGGCAATATCCTTCAAGGAGCAGCAGCATTGACCGAAGCAACACCAAACGTGGACATGGAGAAGCTTGTCTCTCTCTGCCGGCGCCGTGGTTTCGTCTTCCCGAGCAGCGAGATTTACGGTGGCCTGTCCAGTTCCTGGGACTACGGTCCGCTGGGAGTCGAGTTGAAGCGCAATATCAAAGAAGCCTGGTGGCGTGCTGTTGTCCGGGAACGCGACGACATGGTGGGGCTGGACACCAGCATCCTGATGCATCCCCGGGTCTGGGCAGCCAGCGGTCACCTTGAACGCATGTCCGACTCCCTGGTGGAGTGCAAGAACTGCCACCTGCGCTGGCGGGCCGACGAAGTCAAGGGTGAAACATGCCCTTCCTGCGACGGCGAACTGACCGAATCACGCCAGTTCAACGTGATGTTTAAGACCTTCATGGGACCGGTCGAGGAGGATGCCAGTGTTGTTTACCTGCGCCCGGAGACGGCACAGGGCATCTTCGTGAACTTCCAGAACGTGGTCAATACCGCCCGGAAACGGCTGCCCTTCGGTATCGCCCAGATGGGCAAGTCCTTCCGTAATGAAATCACTACCGGCAACTTCATCTTCCGGAGTCGGGAATTCGAGCAGATGGAGATTGAGTTCTTCGTCAAGCCGGGGACCGATGGCGAGTGGTTCCGTTACTGGGTAGAGGAGCGGCTGAAATGGTACGTGGACCTGGGCATCAGGAAGGAAAACCTCAGGCTCCGGCCGCACGGGCAGGAAGAACTGGCGCACTATGCCAGCATGTGCTCGGACGTAGAGTACCTGTTCCCGATGGGCTGGGCGGAGCTTGAGGGAATCGCCAACCGGGGCGATTATGACCTGAGGCAGCATACCGCAATCAGCGGCAAGAGCCTGGAGTATTATGATGATGCCACCAGGGAGCACTTCATCCCCTACGTTATCGAGCCATCAGCCGGTGTGGACCGCTCCGCACTGGCTTTCCTCGCTGACGCCTACACGGAAGAGCCGGACAAGGACGAGGTAAGGGTGCTGCTGCGTTTCCATCCCGATATTGCCCCTCTCAAGGTGGCGGTGCTGCCGCTGAGCCGGAAGGAGAACCTGGCGGCATATGCCAGAGACGTTTATGCCGACCTCCGCCGTGAGTGGCGCGTGGAGTTCGACGATACACAATCAATCGGGCGCCGCTACCGCAGGCAGGACGAGATAGGCACGCCGTTTTGCGTTACCGTCGATTTCCAGTCACTGGAAGACAACCGGGCCACCATCCGGGAACGCGACACCATGAACCAGATACGGGTACCCATCAGCGAGCTGAAGTCGACCCTGTCCGCTAAACTCGGTGGGGAAGACCTGTTTGTCCTGCCACCGGGTGGTGAGATATGGAAGGTGGAGAAAGAGGACTGACGGAAAGGGGCTCAGCGGCTCTTACCGGTAGTCCCTCTGCGACCCGACACAGTGGGGGAAGAATGCGCAGACCTCTTGGTGTGGTCTTCGACCTTGGAGATACGGTGCTCAGTCTGGACTCCATCGACGGTGTTGCCGGTGACAGGAGACTGCTTGAGTTCGCCGATGATGCTGCCGGCCTGACTGCGGAAGACCTGAACCTGGCCGCCGAGGAGCTGGGCCGTGAGACCATGCGACTCAGTGACGAGTCTATGCGCCAGCAGACTTGGCAGAGCTTCAACAGGCTGCTCTGCGAGACGCTTGGCATTACCTTCACCGTCGGCTACGCCGAGCTTGAGAGGGAGTTCTGGAACACTGCCATGACATTCGTGCCCTGTGAAGGCATATACGGTGTACTGGACACCCTGGAGAGAAACCATATCAAAACGGGCATCCTGAGCAACACGTCCATGACGGGTCGTGTTCTGGAGGAGGAACTGGCGAAGCACAATCTGGCCCATCGGTTCTCGTTCGTAATCTCAAGCGCCGACTATGGGTTCCGGAAACCGCATAGCCGCATCTTCCAGGTCGCCGTCAGGAAGATGGACCTCGAACCGCGGGACATCTGGTTTGTCGGGGACAAACTGGAGTACGATATCAAGGGGGCGATCGACTCCGGCCTGTACCCCGTCTGGTACAACCCCCAAGGCAAGCCGAACGATGCGGGCTACGAATGCCTGGAAGTGAGAAGCTGGTACGAGTTAGCGAATAAGGTCGGAGCCCTTTGCAGTCATTAACCTCTGCTTCGCGCGCGGAGTATGCAGTAAACAACTTGCGTATCGTGGAATCTATTGTAGGAGAGTCCAGAGGGGCGAAGCCCCTTTGGCAGGGGTCTGGGGGTGTCCCCCAGATATAATATTTCCCCCCTTCCTGGATAGGAAGGGGGTCAGGGGGATGGTCGAAAGGGTTTTTCATCACCCTGCTAAGGCAACCCCCTGACTTCAGGGGCAAGAGGCACTTATAAGGCAAGACTCTTAATAAGTGGAAGGGAACAAATCAGGTTCCCATAAGTACATCTGTTAACATAACTGGAAAAACAAATCACGCCTGGTTACTCTCGATTTGTTTCCGTATTTTTAAGAAAATACCTCTTCTGGGTGCTTGAAGGAGATAGGATTCCTTAATGAAGATTATCCACTTCGCCGACCTTCACCTCGGCGTCGAGAGCTACGGCCATATCGACCCGAACACCGGCCTGTCATCGCGCCTCAACGACTTCCTGCTTGCCTTCGACCGGCTCATCGACTTTGCGCTGGAGCATAAAGTCGACCTCATCCTCTTCTGCGGGGACGCCTACAAGAGCCGTGAGCCGACCCAGACACAGCAGCGCGAGTTCGCCAGGAGAATCAGCCGCCTCTCCAGTGGCGGCATCCCGGTATTTCTCCTCATCGGCAACCATGACCTGCCCAACGCCATCGGCCGGGCAACCTCTACGGAGATATTCGATACCCTCGCCGTACGCAATATATACGTTGCCAGCCGACCGGACATCTACCCGGTCCCCACGCAAAGCGGCACCGTCCAGGTAGCTGCCCTGCCCTGGCTGAGACGCAGCGCGCTGCTCAGTCGGGAGGACACCAGGGACCTCGACTTCGAGGAAATCAACCAGAGGTTGCAACAGGTGCTCACCAACATCATCGGTGACCTGGTCGCCAGGCTGGACGCACGTCTACCGGCGATATTGACCGCCCACGTCTGGGTGGCCAATGCCGTCCCCGGCTCGGAGAGGTCGATGACCCTGGGACAGGAGCACTTCCTGTTGCTGAGTAACATCGCCAACCCTGCCTTTGACTATGTCGCCCTGGGCCACGTCCACAAACAGCAGGTGCTTTCCGAAAGCCCGCCCACAGTCTACGCTGGCAGCATGGAAAGGCTCGATTTCGGTGAGGAGGGTGATGACAAGGGGTTCTACGTCGTCGATATTGACGACGGTGATGCGGGAGGCAGGAGACGTGTGTCTTACCGGTTCCACCCGTTGGATGGGCGCCGGTTTCTCACTATTAACGTCAACCTGGGGCACACTGATACCGACCCCACTGCCACCGTGGTACGCGAGATTATGGCCCGGGCCGAGAAGGTCAGAGACGCCATCGTCCGGCTTCAGCTATCCCTGCCGGCGGAGACCGAGGGACAGCTTAACGACATCGAAATCCGCAGCGCCCTCAACGAAGCCCACTACTTCACCATCGCCAAGGACATCAAGCGGGAGACCCGACTACGACTGGGCAAATGGACTGCGGAAGAGATATCCCCGGTCGAGGCGCTGAAGGTCTACCTGGAATCGAAGAAGGTGTCTCCGACACGCACCAGGACCCTGCTGGAGTACGGAGAGCGGCTGATAAGGGGGGAGGGGGCTGGAAACGAGACGGACGTCTGAACCTCTATCGACCACAGTAATAGTCCCGGTGCTGTACGTTTACACCAGGTCCATCGTCGGGTAACCGCCGGTTGCTCTGGCCTTCTCATAGATAATCCTGGCAACGGCCACATCCTCGATGGCAACCCCTGTCGAATCGAAGACGGTTATCACGCTATCGTCCGTCCGGCCCGGCTTCCTGCCGGTGATTATCTCCCCGAGACTCGCATAGACATCATCGGCCGAGTACAACCCCGCGGTGACGGGCACGTTTATCTCTCCGGCAGCACTGGCCTGCCTCAGGTCATCGACGACCACCATTGCGTCCTTCAGGATTGCCGGTTCCAGCTCCTGCTTACCGGCGGCATCGGCACCAACGGCGTTGATATGCGTGCCCGGAGCAACCCATGCTCGCATCACCACCGGTGTCCGGGAGGTAGTCAGGGTACAGACAATATCCGAAGCCGCTGCCTGCTCCGCCGAACACGCTCTGACAGTGAAGTCGGGAAGAGAGTCGATGAGCGTTTCTACGGCGGTCTGCGAACGGTCGAAAACATTTATCTGCCGGATGTCGAAGACTTCGGCCTGGGCCAGTATCTGGTAGCGGGCCTGTTTACCGGCACCGATGATGCCCAGCGTACGGGAATCCCGCCGTGCCAGGAACTTCGAGGCGATGGCGGAGGCAGCAGCCGTCCGGTAGGCGGTTATCTCCGTGGCATCCATCACCGCCAGCGGATATGCAGTCTCCGGGTCGCTCAGAATTAAGATACCTATAACGGTTGGGAGACCACGGGCCGGATTCTGAGTATGGACATTGACCCACTTGACACCCGCGGCGCCAGGGAGCGCTGCCGGCATTGCCCGGAAATCACCCTTTCCCACGACCAGATAAGACTTCGGCGGCATGCTGGCCTTACCTTCCGCCCAGGCGATAAAAGCTTCTTCGACCGCCCTTATTACCTCGGCCATATCCAGCAGGTCGCTAACGGCGTTCCTGTCCAGCAACAGTGTCGGCACTAACTACTCCAATTCCACCCGGATTCCGAAACTCCTCAACTATTTTAAAACTTACACCGCAGTGTATTCAACGTCAACCGACAGGAACTGGGAAGAGTGGTTTCAGACCCTGGATGACATCACCCTGTGGGCACAGAGGATGACCGTCTATTACGTGCGGGAGGAGGACCGAAGCAATATCCGGCGACGCTATACCGAGCCTATCCCCAGGCAGAGCCAGGCAATCAGTATGCCGAGAGCCGAACCGACAATTACCTGGAACGGTGTATGGCCGATGAGTTCCCGCAGGTCGCGTTCTACCTCGCCACGGGGACGCCTCAGCCGGAGTTCCCGGACGATACGATTGAGGATAGACGCCTGCTGGCTCACCGCCCAGCGCACCCCGGCAGCATCATACATCACTACCATGGCCAGGATAACACTGACGGCAAACGCGGCGGAATCAGGGCCGGCGGTCAGCAACACTGCTGTGGCCAGAGCACTGACCATCGCTGAATGGGAACTGGGCATGCCACCGCTGGTAATAAAGAAGCCCAGGTCGAAACGTCTTTCCTTCAGTAGCTCTATAAACCCCTTGAGCAACTGCACCGCTACCCACGCACAAAGCGGTACTACCAGTACTTTATTGGTTAATATCTCGTCGAGCAATTCTCCCCGCTCACCTGCATTCCCTGATAAACCGATGCCGCTACCCGCTGCACCACTCCTGAATATACTATACTATACCGGCCATGCTCGGTGATACCCGACCCACCACCGGCACAACCGGCGGACTCTTGTTATACACCGGTCTCACTGCTACCGGTCTGCTTGTCAGAGTAATAATGTGGTGCACCCACCCCCTGGCATACCATCCTCAATTTCGGTGCTCTCGTTCAGACAGATGGGTGACACTACTATCTGCAGGGAGGGGCAGTTTTCTTCTTGTGTGGCAACCAGCATTAGCTGTACCAGAGTGCCACTAATGCCCTGCATATCGCACACTATTCGGTTGACAGAATACGGTAAAAGGGTATAGAATTGCGTTTGCTGTCCTCAGGTGACAAGCGTGAGGTGAAAGCCGGTAAAGGTAGGCAAACACCCTCGGGAGAAGCAATGGTAACCCTGCTCTCCCAAATATGGAAGGGTTGCCTTCCAGTGACTTGGCAATCCCATAACTACCACTCTATCTCACTGTAGACAGGTCTTGCCTGTGACAAGCAGGCGAATCCTAGAAGGCTCCAGAAAGCCAAAGTAATAAACAATCAGGAGGTTGGAACATGGGTGACAGACTGAAAGGGAAGGTAGCCATCGTTACCGGTGCCGGTGGTGGTATCGGCCGGGGGCATGCACTGGCACTGGCGTCGGAAGGCGCTAAGGTGGTCGTCAATGACCTTGGCGGCGCCGTGGATGGCTCGGGGTCGTCCTCCTCTGCGGCTAGCAAAGTCGTCGAGGAAATCAAGGCAGCCGGGGGAGAAGCGGCAGCCAACTTCGACTCGGTGACGACGGTAGAAGGCGGCGAGAACATCATCAAGACAGCGATAGACGCCTTCGGTAAACTGGACATCCTGGTCAACAACGCCGGTATCCTGAGAGACCGCATGGTCTTCAACATGTCACCGGAAGAATGGGACTCAGTGATAAAGGTGCACCTCTACGGGCACTTTAATACCACCAGGCCCGCCTGCGTGCTCTTCCGCCAGCAGAGGAGCGGACGCATCATCAACACGTCCTCGACATCCGGACTGGGCAACCGCGGGCAGTCGAATTACGCCGCCGCCAAAGAGGGCATCGTGGGCTTCACCCGGACAGTCGCTATCGAAATGGGTAGATATGGGGTTACGTGCAACGCCATCCGGCCCAACGCCGGTACCCGAATGACGATGAGCGATGACATGAAACAGGCCGCAGAGAGGTCTGGACGCGGAGAATTCGTCAAGTATTTGGAGGCGTTGAAACCCGAGGACATTGCACCCCTTATCGTCTGGCTGGCCTCCGATGACTCTGCAAACGTGAATGGGCGCACCTTCTTCGTGCAGACCGGCAGAATCGCTCTCTTCTCCGAGCCGGTACAGGAGAAGGTAATCGAGAAGCAAGGCGGTTTCACCATTGACGAGCTGTTCGAGAAAATGCCGAAGACACTCGCCGACGGACTGGTGAACGCATCACCCCCGGAACAGCCCAAGGAATAAACGGCAGAGTCCATAGTAGTCACAGGACTTTATACCGGAAGACATCAGCCCCACAAGAAGAGCTGGTGGTAATCACCATATCAGGAGGTACAGGATGGGCGACAGATTAAAAGATAGAGTAGCAATCGTCACCGGTGCAGGCCGGGGCATCGGCAGAGGCATAGCCATTCTCATGGCTGAGGAAGGAGCTAAGGTAGTCGTTAATGACCTTGGCGGTGCCGCCGACGGTACAGGAGCCGAAAAGAAAGTAGCCGACGAAGTCGTCGCCGAAATCAAGGCAGCCGGAGGAGAGGCAGTCGCCAACTACGACTCCGTAACCACGGTAGAGGGCGGCGAGAGCATCATCCAGACGGCGATAAACAGCTTCGGCAAACTGGACATCCTGGTCAATAACGCCGGTATCCTGCGCGACCGGATGATTTTCAACATGGCCCCGGAGGAATGGGACGCAGTCATCAAGGTGCACCTCTACGGGGTCTTCAACTGCACCAAGCCGGCCTGTGTCCTCTTTCGGCAGCAGAGAAGCGGACGCGTAATCAGCATGAGCTCTACCTCGGGCCTGATCGGGAACTCCGGCCAGGCCAACTACGGTGCTGCCAAGGCAGGGATAGCCGGTTTCACCCGGGTTATCGCGCGTGACATGGGCAGGTACGGCGTTACCTGCAACGCCATTGCTCCCGGTGCTTCTACCAGGATGACGATGTCCGAAGAGGTACTGGCGGCACGCCAGATAAGGGCTTCGAAGGGAGTTACCGGAGGGGGCGGTGCACAATCTCCCGTCGGTGCGCCAGCATTGCGTGACCCGGACGATATCGCACCGATAGTGGTCTACCTCGCCACCGACGCTGCCGCTAACATTAACGGTCAGACCTTTGGGTCGAGCGGGGGGACAATCTCTCTCTACCATAACCCGGAACCAATGAAGAGCATTCACAAGGACGGTCGCTGGACCCTGGACGAACTGGATAGTATCATGCCGGGGACGCTCTTGGCCGGTCTGGTGAACCCATCACCGCCACAGGCACCCAAGCAGTAGCCCGATACGACTAACGGTGAGGGAAGTAAATAGAGCGCACCAGGGGATGTAACCTCGTCCTCTGGTGCGCTTTCTTGCCACGACGGGTATCTGCTTGACCGCTTACGTGGTGGGCTATTACCGGCTCCTCCCCCTACTTAATCAAGCGGAACTCATTGACGTCCACCAGCCCAAGGTCGGTCAGCCTTAGCTCCGGGATTACGGGCAGGGCGACGAATGAGAGGGTTGAGAAGGGAGACGTCAGTCCCGTACCCATACTGGCTGCGGCGCTTTCTACTCTCTCCAGTTGGGCTACTACCTTCTCCAGCGGTTCGTCCGAGAGCAGTCCGGCAATCGACAGGGCCAGACTGGCCACCACCCTGCCACTATCGGTGACCGCCAGACCACCTCGCAGCCTTTCAATCTCCCGGATAGCCGTTAGTATATCCTCGTCACCGGTGCCGACGGCAACAATGTTATGGGAATCATGGGCTATAGACGATGCCAGGGCACCACGCTTCAGGCCGAAGCCGCTGACCAGTCCCACACCGATATTACCGGTCGCCCGGTGCCTCTCCACGACGGCTAGCTTCAGAATGTCCCGACTGATATCAGGCACGATGGCGCCATCGACCACGCGGACCTTCTCCGTCCTTTTCCGCGTCACTATCTGCCCGGGAATAATCTCAATGACGTACTGGGTATCTCCGGAAGGCAGCAGAAGCAGCCTTTCCAGACTCAGAGGACCCACCTTCACGCTATCGTTCAACCCGCGGGCACGGGCACGGTGTGCCGGGAAAAGCGGCTCCCCTTCCCTGGCCACCAGCTTACCACGGTAGAAGACGGATTCGACCTGAAGGCTCTTCAGTTCAGATAGCACAATCAGGTTGGCCAGGTAGCCCGGAGCCACCGCCCCCAGGTGCTCCAGCCGGAAATACTCGGCAGTATTTATCGTTGCCATCTGAATCGCCCGGACCGGCTCAAGGCCGAGACGAATCGCCTTCCTGACCACGGCGTCGATATCGCCGTCATGAAGCAGGTCGACACAGCTACGGTCATCGACCACGAACAGGCACCGCTTGTATGTCCTGTCGGTGACCAGCGGCAGCAGCGCCTCCAGGTTCTTCTCCGCAGACCCTTCCCTTATCATAACCCTCATGCCCCGTGCCAGCTTCTCCCTGGCTTCCTCCAGGGTAACCGACTCGTGGTCGGAGCGGATTCCCGCGGCGATGTAGGCATTCAGGTCCTTCCCGGAAACACCCGGGGCATGCCCGTCAATCACTTTCCCTTCGGCGAAACCAATTTTATTCAGCATTGCTTCATCACGATTGATGACACCGGGGAAATTCATCACCTCGCCGAGGCCGATGCACTCGCCCCAGCGGAGAACCCGCCGAATATCCTCCGGGTCCAACCTGGCACCGCTGGTCTCCAGATGCGTGGCCGGGACGCAGGAAGGCGCCATCAGGTACAAGTCCAGCGGCAGGCGGCGAGCACGGTTGAGGACATACCTTATCCCGTCCAGGCCGGAAACATTGGCGATTTCGTGGAGGTCCGTCACCACCGCCAGGGTTCCGTGCGGCACCACCGCCCGCACATACTGACCGACATCAAGCATCGAGCTTTCCAGGTGGGTGTGCCCGTTTATCAGACCTGGGGCAAGGAACCGCCCCGCCAGGTCTACCACCTCTTCCGCGTCCTGGTAATCACCGATACCGGCGATGTACCCGTCGACAATAGCCACGCTACCTGACTCTATCTCGCCGGTGAATACGTTGACGATGCGGGCATTTGCCAGAATGAGATCAGCGGGCTGGTCACCCCTGGCAACGGCTATCAATCGACTATCTGTCAATATGGCCTCCTATTCACTCTCCACCAGCACACAAATATCAGGCAGATTGCGGTACTTCTCGTCCCAATCAAGGCCGTAGCCGACCAGGAACCTGTCCGGCACAGTGAAACCCAGGTAGTCAATCGCCACCGGGACCCTGTGGCGGGCGGGTTTGTCCACCAGAGAGCAGAGCCGCAGCGAGGCCGGCTTCTTCTTTCTCAGGTAGTCCAGGAAGTAGGTTGTCGTCAGGCCGGTATCTACAATGTCCTCGATGACCAGTACATCACGTCCCCGGACAGGTGAGCGAAGTCCCTGCACGACGCGGATATTTCCGGTGGTCTCCGTTCCCTGGCCGTAGCTGGATAACCGGACGAAGTCTATCTCCAGCGGGAAATCAAGTCGCCGTACCAGGTCGGCCATGAATACGAACGACCCCTTAAGGATACCGAGCAGCAGAGGGTTCTTTCCCGTGTAGTCGCGGCTGACCTCCACTGCCAGCCGGTCCACTGTGGCGGCTATCTCCTCTCTCGACAGGAGTACCTCGGTTCTCTGTTCAGCAGCCATATATATCTCGCTGTACTTACTCCCGGTACCATCTCCCCTTCACTTCGCCACCTTACTTTAACATGAAAACACCCGTGCCTGCGCCTTGCAAGTACATGATAGCACTTCCGGACGAGAGGGAAAAATAGTTCGCTGCTTTGTCGCCAGCACATCTCCCTCTCGAAAAAGGGTATTGACAAACGCCTCTGGATGGTGTAATGTTAGAAATAACTAACGTTAGAAATATCTAACCTTAAGGCAGTGAGGTAACAGTGAAGAGAAGCATACTGGCCGTATCCATTACCGCCCTGGTAATAACTGTAGTCCTTATCGTCATGGAGGCCTACTACGTCGCCGTGGCCCTGGTTGTTGGCACCCTGATTATGGGCCATCGGGAGGTCTGGTCCCTGGTTCGTCGAAGGAAGCTGCCTATCATTGATGAAAGGGTACGAGAAAACCTGAGCAAGTCGGTGCGAAACTCCTTCGTCTTCCTTGCCATGGCCCTGGCGTTCCTGATGCTCCCCTTCAGCACTGCCCTGGCCGTTGAACCGAAACCACAGCACGTTCTCGGTGGGCTGTTCCTCTCCGGGGGAGCAGTCTACCTTCTGTCCTATATCTACTATGACCGCGCTGAACCGCGGTCAACCGAAAGGAGGCACAGAATGTTGAAGACTTTTCTGATTGTAGCCGGAATAGCTGTCGCTGCGTTCATCATCAGCGTCTTCCTGCACAACGCCATCAGTGCTCTCTTTGACATCGAAGAGGCCGTGTTTTTTGTCATCGCCGTATTCATCTCACCTCTGGCACTACTCGTGGGTCCGGTCGGCAGCCTAGTCCTCTTTGTAATGGGGCTGCTGGGTAAGGCTTCTTAGCAGGTGGCAGGACCTGATACATCGTTCCTGGCGGTCAACAGAGCATGAAGACAAGGATCAAGGAATACCGCACCCGGCTTAACCTGACCCAGGAGAAACTCGCCGACGTTGTGGGGGTCCGGCGGGAGACTATTGTCTTTCTGGAGCAGGGGAAGTATAATCCATCGCTGAGACTTGCTCATAATGTCGCCAGGACCCTGGGGGCAACCATCGAGGAGATATTCACTTTTGAGGAATAGAGAGCAGTCGATGTGGCAAAGTCACTGGTACTGAAGAACGCTACCATAATCGACGGCACCGGATGCGAGCCGCTGGAGGGCACCACGGTTGTTGTTGTCGATAACCGCATCAGCGGTGTCGGCACCAAAGTAGACTATCCTGCTGAAGCCAGCGTGGTCGACCTGAAAGGCTTCACACTCATGCCCGGCTTCATCGATTGCCACGTTCACCTGGGCGCCTTTGTTGTCGATGACCCGGACTGGCAGTTCAATGCTATATCATTCGTACCCTGGTTTACCTCATTTCTGTGGGACTACTTCCGCAGCTTTGCCAGAAGACGGAGACTGGCTATTGAGAATGGCCTGACCTCTTTCCGGAGCGCGGGGGATATCCACCCTCATATCATACAGCTACGGGACAGGATTGCTTCCGGCAAGCTCGGCGGACCGCGGATATTCGCTCCCGGTCCAATCTTCACCGCTCCCGGTGGGCATCCTGCAGGAACGATATACCGGCGTAACCGTTACATCGTGGAGCATGCCACAAGGCAGGTTGACGACACTGCCAGGGCAAGGGACGAGGTCAGGAAGCTGGCCGAGGAGGGAGTAGACTGTATCAAGGCAATCTACTGCGACCAGAACCTGATGGACCTTGCGAACAGACTGCCCAAGCTGCGCCTCGACGTGCTGGCAGCGATGACCGACGAGGCACACCTGCACAACCTCCGTATCATGGTCCACACCGGAAACCCGGACGACACCAGGGATGCCGCCAACGCCGGTGTTGACAGTATCGAGCACGGACTACTTCCCGGGACGGAGTCCACCGAATTTCCGGATGACGTGGTCAAGATGTTGGTGGACAGGGGAACGTACTATGTTCCCACGCTGGCAATAGCCTGGGCAAATCGAAAGAAATTCCCGGAACTCTTTAATGCAGCAAAGCGGGCTGTGAAACATCTACACGAAGCCGGTGTTCACATAGCCGCGGGTACGGATTCAGGTACTCCGGGAGTAGTCATCGGTAAAGGCATACACATAGAGATGGCAATCATGGTGGAGGCAGGCCTCAGTCCAATGGAAGCGATAGTCGCCGCGACCAGAAGCCCCGCTGAGAACCTGGGCAGGGGAAGTGACCTCGGCACAGTGGAGGCGGGCAAACTGGCCGACATCGTCGTCGTTGCCGACAATCCCCTCGAAGACATCAGCCACACTACCAACATCAGGATGGTGATCAAGGATGGCGAGGTCCTCGTCAACAATCTCAAGACAGAGGCCGGTCAGGGGATGACCAGGAACTCCCCTCCGGTATGATTATCACGTGCGGGTCTCCGGTTACAGGGTGCGGTTCCACTTTTACGGGAGCGGCAAAGACTTTATAGAGTATATCCTCGGTAATGACCTCGATGGGAGTTCCGTCAGCGACAATACGACCCTCTTTGAGCAGCACCAGCCGGTCGAAGTACAGGGACGCCAGGTTCAGGTCGTGCATGGCGGCGATGACAGTGATGCCCTGCTCCCGGTTCAAGCTCCGTACCCGTTCCAGAATCTCCACCTGGTGAGTGATATCCAGGTGCAGCGTCGGCTCGTCAAGCAGCAGCAGCCCGGGTTGCTGGGCCAGGGTCATAGCCAGAATGACCTTCTGCCGCTCACCGCCACTCAGTTCGTCGAAACGGCGCTCCTTAAGCTCACTGATACCCACCATCTCCAGCGCAGTACTCACCACCTCCCTGTCGACATCGGTCTCGCCGGCAAGCGTACGGATAAACGGGGTCCGTCCCAGCATTACCATCTCGCCAACGTTAAAAGCGAAGGGCATGTGGAACTGCTGTGGCATCACGGCCACACTGCGGGCAACCGATTTGCGACTTATTAGTCGCAAATCGGCCCCGTCCAGCCGGACTTCACCATGCCCCGGCTTCAGAATACCGCTGGCCAGTTTGAGCAGGGTGGTCTTACCGGAGCCGTTGGGACCGAGCAGCCCCACCATCTCACCGGCACCGACGGAGAGGTCGATATCATGCAATACCTGTCCGTCGGAGTATGAGAAAGACACCTGCCTGAGCCATAAATTGAGCATCAGAAAGCATACTCCTTCCGGTTTCGCCGCAGCAGGTAGAGGAAGAACGGGGCACCGATGACGGCGGTGATGATGCCTACCGGGATTTCGCTGGGCGCCAGTACCACCCTGGCCAGGAGGTCGGCCATAACCACGAAGGCAGCACCGGCCAGTGCCGAAGCCGGCACCAGGAGTCGGTGGTCCGGTCCCAGGATGAGGCGTACCGCGTGAGGCATAACCAGCCCGACAAACCCTATCAGGCCACCGATGGACACCGCGGCTGCCGTCAGCAGAGAACCTACTGCCAGGATAAGCACCTTGTCCCGCTCCACTTCAATACCCAGGTAGGCGGCACCCTCTTCACCCAGAGAGAAGGCATTGAGATGATGAGCAAATGCCCGGGCAATAATAATGCCGCCGATGACCAGCGGGGCGATAACGGCAATCTGGCTCCAGCCGACCACCGATATGTGGCCCATGAGGAACGAGTACACGGCGCGGATGTTCAGGTCCAGCCGGTCACTTATCGCCATCATAAAGGATATTATTGCTGCCAGGAGAGCACTGACAACGAACCCGGCGAGAAGCATACTTACGATAGGTGTTTTACCGCCGACACGCGCCAGATTATACACAATGAAAACGGCGGCCAGAGCACCCCCGAAGGCTGCCAGCGGCACAAGGCCAAAACCGAGGAAGGCCATGTTTATCGGCAGGACCATGGCAATTGTCGCTCCCAGGGCAGCCCCCGATGAGGTACCGATGATGTATGGGTCCGCCATGGGATTCCGAAGCAGGCCCTGGAAAAGCACCCCGGCTGTCGCCAGTGCTGCCCCCACCAGGGCACCACCCACGACTCGCGGCATCCGTATCTGGAAAAGTATTGTTTCCTCGGCCACCCGCCACGTGTCCGGAAAATCGAAGAAGGCCAGCTTATTGAGAAACATCTTGCATATATCAGGCAGGGAGATAGTTACCGCTCCGAAGGCACTGGCCAGGAAGAACGCCAGGACCAGTCCGCCCGCCAGTAGCAGCAGGACAGAGGCCAGCCGTCTGCGTCGCCTTGGTGTACTCGCCATATCTACCGCTCCCCAAAAGAAAGAGTCCCCTCATCGGCAGAACAAGGGGACTCATGCATTTCAAAGTCTCCTTCCTCCATCTCCGCGGAGGTGTCAAAGAACTGGAGGCCGGTGTTCTGACTTCCTGGAGTTTATTACTCCCGGATACAGCAGGCGGAACTGTGCCGGATTCTCACCGGACTTGCGCTCCGTTTAAGCCCTCGCTCACGCTCGGGCACCCCCAGGGTTTCCTATTCAGTTTTACCAGCAGCCAACGCCGGGTTGTCTGCTACCAGCATATTGCATATAGTGGCGGTAGTCAAAGATTATACACGGCGGTACACACTACTTCAACCTTGCGGCAACAATCTCCGCCAGGTCCAGCACCTGCACCCGGTCATCGGCATCCATATCCTTGAGCCCGTCCTCAAACATCACCATGCAATACGGGCAGCAGACGCAGATTGTCTTCGGGTCTTTCTCCAGGGCTTCCTCGACGCGGACGATGTTAATCCGCTTACCGGTGCTCTCCTCCATCCACATCCGACCACCACCGGCACCGCAGCAGAAGGCACGGTTGTGGTGGCGCTCCATCTCGGTCGGCACCCGGCCGGTAGCCGCGGCCAGCGCCTGGCGGGGGGCTTCGTAGACGTCGTTATGGCGACCCAGGTAACAGGAATCGTGGAAGACAACGTTCCCCAGGTCTCCACCGGTGCCATTCAGCTTCAGCCTTCCTTCGGTCAGCAGCCTGTTAATCAGTTCGGTGTGATGAACGACGTCCAGCTCCGCACCGTACTGGCGGTAGTCGTTCTTCAGAGTAGTGTAACAGTGAGGGCACTCTGTGATTATCTTCTTGACCCCTCTCTCCTTGAACATAGCCAGGTTTTGCTTCACCAGCTGGTCATAGACATACTCGTTACCGAGCCGTCGCAGACTATCGCCACAGCAGGCTTCGTCCCTGCCCAGTATGCCCCAGGATATTCCGGCAGCATCCAGGACCCTGGTAATCGCCAGGCTTACCTGTCGCTCACGGGAATCAAAGGCACCGGCACAGCCCACGTAGAAGAGATACTCGGTCTTACCTTCCTCGAAGGGTTGCGCATCAATATTAGCCGCCCACTTGGCGCGGTCACTGGGGGCAATGCCCCAGGGGTTACTGCGCTGTTCCGTGTTCTCGAAGAGGTTAAGGAGCTCTTCGGGAAATTTAGCCTGCACCTGCACCAGCTCTCGCCGCATGTCAACAATCTTGGGCACGTGCTCGATGTACACCGGGCACACCTCCATGCAGGCCCCGCAGGTGGTGCAGGCCCAGAGGGCATCCTCGGATATTGTGCCTTCACCGCCGTCACCAACCAGGTCCAGGGAAGGCGATTGTTTCTTGAGCAGAGCTGGACCGTTGGTCATCAGGTTAGTTTTGATGTCATTAATAACCAGGCGGGGATTAAGGGGCTTGTCCGTCAGGTTTGCGGGACAGTTCTCCTGGCAGTAACCACAGACAACACAGGCATAGACATCAAGGAGCTGTTTCCGGGAAAAGCCGTCCACCCGGGATACTCCGAATGTTGCCCGGTCCTTGAGGTCAATCCGTTCAACCATGTTCTTGGTTTTGGGCTGAAGTACGTCATTGATGATGGCAGCCACCACGTGCAGGTAACGCGTATAGCCAATGATGGCCATGACGAGCAGTACAAATACCCAGTGACTCCAGAACCAGAAAGCGTGCGACGCTTCCAGTGATGCGGAAGCCGTATACAGGTTACTGAATAACGTACTGATTGGAGGGGTAGCCAGGCCCAGTCCCGCGGGAGCGTGCTCGGCGGCAATCTGCGTGGCAATCTTGCCAACATGAGTAATAGGATGGATAAGAACGGTCATGAGTATAAATATCGCTTCCCAGGTCAGCTGCCCCTTCAGCCGTGCCGGCTTACCGATATAGCGTCGGATAACAGCCCATATCACACCGATAACAATGAAGGGGGCGATGATATCGGTTACCCAGCACCAGATAACGTAGAAAGCGTTATTCTCCATCGCCGCCGAGATACCGAAACCGGAGGCAATAACAATAAAGAGGAGGTAATAAATAACAAAGCACAGAAAGCCCCAGACCATGAAAGAATGACCGAGGCCAGCCCAGTCCTTACGGCGGATGCTCTTAAACTGGCACTGCTGTAGAATCAGGTGCCAGATAGCCCCTAGCATCTTCCCAAGGGTCAGTTTGGATTCGCCAACATTCCTCCCCAGGTATATGTACTGGACAAGTTGATATCCCCTGACGATGAAAATGCCGGCAGCCAGGGCGGTTAAACCCCAGAATAACAGAAACCCTGCTGCTCCCATATCACTCACGGGGTTCATTACGAGTACCCTCCTTCTTTACTGGCTTTACTGGACGGTCTATGGCAGACTGACTGCTGCAAAGTGAACGTCATCAGGCTAAGCCTTCTTCTGAGCATGCAGTTCTCTGATGTGGCTGGTTATCGCCGGGACTACCTCAAAGAGGTCACCCTCGATACCGTAGGTGGCTACCTCGAAGATAGGCGCCTGCCGGTCGCGATTGATGGCGATTATTACATCGGAGTCCTGCATGCCCACCAGGTGCTGAATAGCGCCACTAATGCCGCAGGCGATGTATATCTTGGGTCTAACCGTCTTTCCGGTTTGTCCAACCTGACGCTCCGGCGGCAGCCAGCCGGCTTCAACGGCACTACGAGAGGCAGCGACGACACCGCCCAGCTCATCTGCCAGCTCCTGCAGTACCTGGAAGTTCTCCTTCGACTTCATGCCCCGCCCGCCAGCAATGATAATATCAGCAGCAGCGATATCGATATCTTCGGCAGCATCACTGCGGAGGTCATGTACCTCCAGCACCTTTACCCTGATATCCTCCTCGCTGATGGCCAGGGACTCACGAACAATCTCTCCCTTGCGCGAAGGGTCCTTATCCGGCATAGGCATCACGTGAGGTCGCACACTGGCCATCTGCGGTCGCGTGCGTTCCGTCATAATTGTTGCCATGATATTGCCGCCGAAGGCAGGCCGCGTCTGCAAGAGAAAGCGGTTCTCATCGATAGTCAGTCCGGTACAGTCCGCGGTCAGTCCTGTCCTGAGCTCGGTGGCCACGGCACCAGCCAGGTCTCTACCCAGGCCGGTAGCGCCAATGAGCACTATCTCCGGTTTATACTTGCCTACCAGGTAACAGATTGCGCGGGAGTATGCAATAGTACGGTAGTGATGGAACACCGGGTCATCCATCAGGTAGACCTTTGATGCCCCGTAGGCAAAGGATTCCCCGCAGAGTTCCTCCACCTTGTCCCCGATGACCATGGTACACAGCTCCACATCGAGGGTTTTGGCAAGGTTGGCACCAACGCCGAGTAGCTCCCAGGAGACATCGGCTGCCTCGCTATCTATCTGCTCCACGAAGACCCAGACACCATGGTACTCCTTCAGCCTGGCCTTAATCTGTGCCTCCTCCTCGTCTACCTCCTCAACTTCAGGTTCAGCTTCGGCAATCTCCTTTTTGGCAAGCTCATCCAGTATCTTCTGCTGCTCCGGTGTGAAGTAAATCTCAATTGCATCGGACGGGCAAATACGAACACAGCGCCGGCAGCCGGTACATTTCTCGATATCGAAGACCGGTTCACCGGCGTCGTTCATCACTATCGCTTCGACCTTGCAGGTGCTCTCACAGCGGGCGCCGCAGGCAATACACTTGCCGGGTATCAGTCGGGCAATACCCAGAGGTTTCTTTACCTTCTTTTTCTTCTGTTCCATATACCCTATACCCTACCTTTACGGAGAAACTATATCTTTACTGACCAGAGTATCAACGAGTAGCCGGGCAGCTTCTCCAGGCTCGTTCATCCCGTCACCGAGTATCTCACCCTTGACCCTTTCCGGCGAGAAAATGCGCCGCACCTGAGTAGGCGAACCCTTCAGACCGATAGCCGTTTCGTCGAGTTGCATTACCTTGTTGTCCCACAGCGCGACTTCAGCCTCTTCAGCCTTGAGCCGCATCGGAACCGTGGGGTAACGGGGACGGTTAATCTCCCGGACTACGGTCAGTACCGCGGGCAGCGCTGCCTCCACGATTTCATGGCGTCCCTCCAGCTTGCGCCTGACCACCACCTTCCGCGCCTCAACGTCCACGCTCTTGATCTGGTCGACCAGCGTAAGCTGCGAATACCCGCACCTGCTGGCGATACCAGGGCCTACCTGGGCAGTATCACCGTCAATGGTCTGCTTGCCGCAGATAACCATGGCCACTTCTTCCTCCTGGGCAAGCCTCTTTACCGCCTCGGCAATAACCATACTGGTAGCCAGCGTATCGGCACCACCGAATACACGGTCACTGAGAAGAATGGCTCTATCCACACCCAGAGCCAGGGTTTTCCGCAGAGTGACCTCGGTGTTCGGTGGCCCCATAGATATGGCGGCAACCCGGAACCCGTATTCGTCCTTCAGCCGGAGACTCTCCTCCAGCGCGTGGGTATCAAACGGGTTAATAATAAAGGGTACGCCTTCCCGAATAAGGGTACCGGTCTCAGGGTCAATCTTGACCTGGGTGGTGTCTGGCACCTGTTTTACGCACGCTACGACCAGCATTCCTTATCCCCCCTCTTTTCAATCATTTCTGCCAGTTATGAAAGCACAGTATTGCGATGCCGGTAGTATCCGGTCAGATTAGCCAGGGCTTTTGCGGCACGTTCCTTTGTCAGGTAAACAGGAATCCCGTTCTGAAGGTAGAAATCACGTATCTTGCGCCGCTCGCCCTCGGATTCCAGCGAATCGGTAGAGACAGCCTCTACTGGCATCACTATTACCACTGGCTTGCCGAACCTGTTCTTAATGTCCAGCGGAATCTGCATCGTCTCCCCGAGCAGTTCCGGGGGCCGGAATTGCTGCTTGCTGCCAGGCAGTGCCGAGGCCATCTCGATTTCATCCACCACCAGGATATCAATATCGGCATCGGTGCATACTGTCTCCAGAACGGCCCTCAACATGGGTGGCATCGGGAACGGGCCGCCGACATCCACCGGGTTCTTCGCACTGGCCCCAACTGCGGGGATTATCGCCAGCAGCTTCTTTTCCAGTTCCGGTGGGAATAGCGGTACAGAGAGTCCTGCCCGCTCCCAGGTATCCGCCGCCGCAACACCAATACCACCACCACCACCGACGGAACACATCCGGCGCCCCATCTGAGGCTCAAGGTGAATAAAGGCCAGCGTGGTGTCCAGCAGTTCTTCGAGGTTATTTACCTGGATAGCTCCGGTCTGCCGGAAGACAGCTTCCCAGATTACCTCCTCGCCACTCAGGGACGCGGTGTGGGACTGTGCCGCCCTGGCACCACCCTGAGTGAGGCCGCCTTTCCAGATAATCACCGGCTTGGTCCGGCACACCTCTTTAAGGACCCTGAAGAACCGGGGGCCATCTCTTACCCCCTCCAGGTAGCCGGTAATGATGTCTGTCTCCGGGTCCTCGAGGAAGTACTCCAGAAGGTCACATTCGTTAATGTCACAGGCATTTCCGTAGCTGACCGCTTTACTGAACCTTATTCCAAGGCCGTCAGCCCGGCGTGGCACCCGGACGGCATAACCACCGCTCTGGCTGATAAAACCTACCGGCCCGGTCTCCCTGGACAGGTTCTCTCCGGGCAGGATAGTCATCCCGCCGCCAGGGCAGTAGACCCCAAAACAGTTAGGCCCGACGATACGGAGACCCCGCGCCGCCATCGATGCCAGGTCCCTCTCCATCCTCGCCCCCTCTTCGCCCAGTTCACGGAAACCGGCGCTGAGTATCTGGACAGCCTTCACTCCTTTGGCCAGACACTCTTCAACTACCCCGGGGACAGCACGGGCAGGAACGGCAATAGATGCGAATTCCACCGGCTCAGGAATATCACCGACCCTGGCATATGTCTTCAGCCCGAGGACTTCGCTCTCCTGCGGGTTCACCGGATAGACCTTGCCGCTGTAGCCAAAGTTAAGCAGCGTCTTCAGGAATCTGCCGCCGAACTTGCGTTCACTTGCCGAAGCACCAATGACTGCGTGCGATTTCGGATAAAACACTGGTGCGAACTCTTCTAACCTGTTTCCGCTCATAGTGTTATATCTACCTCAATACCCAATGAACACCCTCAGAACAGGCCTCCGCCAGACACGTAACGGTTGGCGGGACGCATAGTACATAGCGGCTATATGATACTCCGATACAAACAGCCCTGTCAACAATGCATTATGCGGTGTCGAGGACATCAGTGACACTCCAGTACAGCCGATGCCGATTGCCACCGGAGAGTGCTTATTCGGATATCTATATGTGTGGGAAGCAGGACCCCCCTGCAGGGAGTTGCGTCACCCTTCTGTCTGAACGAGAACACGCTGTGTACCTCGTCGACTTGACAATGGTATACATGTTTCCTAAACTGGTACTTGGTGGAGGTTGGGTTTCAAACTTCACTACCCTCGGCCACTTCGGAATCACAGAGGAGGAAGACCACCAATGTTCCGAATCCCATTTATGCCC
>JADHXC010000008.1 GCA_016783135.1 Dehalococcoidales bacterium
CTCTTGAGGTGATTTTGGCTTGAGCATGAGCACCTCCTACTGGTTTGTTACCCCTATTTTATCATGCATTTAGCCTCATATCACGCGTAGGGTAGTCTTTTTTCTACAGTCTTCAAATGGGACTTTTTCGGCAGTCTCAGTTCGGCCTATCACAAAAGAACAACTGTTACACTTTGGTCCTACCACCACCTGAAGACAATATGCATCTGTGGCGTCTCATGAGAACTGAAGGACTAACAAATAACCGCAATGTACGTTATAATGGTCAGCACTACCGCCGGTACCAGCGCCGTATCACTCACCAGGAGACTGATACTGAAGGTGCTATCTCAGCCGTGGATGAGGCGAGAGTATGTGGGGAAAAAGCAAGGCGGTCTTAATGGTACTGCTCACAGTAGGTATGGTAGTTCCCAGCGGCGCAAGTTGTGTCGGTTGGGCATCAGGGCAGGTATCCACGTCCGACCCGGAGCCATTTATTACCGACCGCGTCGTCACGGTACGCATCGTCATGAGCGAAGAGGACTGGACTACCTGCCAACTCAACGCTCAGGCGGAGCAATATGTGCGCGCGGATTTCTGGTTCGACGGCGAACTCGTGCCGGATGTGGCCATCAGGCCGAAAGGGAACTCATCGCTCCGGTCAGCCATCAGCTCCGGAAGCCCCCGCTTCAGCCTGAAGGTGGACTTCAACCTGTTCAATACCGCCCGCACCTTCCGTGGCCTGAAGAAACTCAACTTCAACAACGGCTTCAGTGACCCCACGCTCATCCGGGAGACCCTGGCATATGAGCTGTTCGACCAGATGGGCATTCCCACCCCGCGAACGTCTTTTGTTGACCTCTGGATAAACGATACCCACCTGGGAGTGTACACGCAGGTTGAACAAATTGATAAGGCCTTCCTGGCACGTCACTTTACCCGCAACGATGGTAACCTGTACAAACCCGAGATGCTGTCAGCCCCTCTGAACTGGACGGAAGAAGACGTCCAGAAGCAACTGGCGAGACTGGAAGCTACCGGTCAGGACGATACGGATGACAGCCCGGATGTCAACATAGGTGGCGGTAAGCTGAGGGACATCCTGGAAGCCCTTCAACCTGAAGAATATGCTGCCGATGGAGATTCTGTCCCTCCCGGTGCGCCAGATATGGCCCAGGGAGGCATTCCACAACCGGGTATTCCGGGAGAAGGTCTTCCCCGACAACCCCTGCCGGGACAGGGAGCACTCCAACAACCGCAGCGTGACGGCCAACAGCAGCCCGCCGGACAACAGCGGGACTACATCGAGGCGGTGGGACTGAAGACGAATGAGAACTCCGTTGACCACTCCGCCCTGTTTCGCTTCCTCGATGTCCTCAATAATGAGCCTGACAGTACCTTCCCTGCTGAGATTGAAAGGGTGCTAGATGTGGATAATGTACTCCGATTCCTAGCCGTGTCAACGCTCACGGTGCACCTGGACAACTACCTCGGTATGGGACATAACTATTATCTCTATGAAGTCGATGGCAGGTTCGCCATAATTCCCTGGGACCTGAACATGGCCTTCGGTACGTTCAACTGCAGCATCGACCGCGAAGGCCTGGTCAACTTCTTTATAGATGAGCCTACCTGCGGGCCGATAGGCGAGCGCCCTCTGGTGCAGCGTTTGCTATCCCATCAGCCATACCTGGACACCTATCACCGGTACCTGGAAGAGATACTGGAGGGACCTTTCTCTGTGGAGACGATGAATGCTCGAATCGATGAGCTTGTCGACCTGATACGTCCGTATGTAGAGGCTGATGAACTCAAGTTCTTCTCCACCACGGATTTTGAGCGCGCCATCACGGAGGACATGAGAGGGGCTACGCTGACGCCGGACAGACCGCAGGGAGACATGCCGCAGGGTCAGGCACCTCAAGAACAGGTACCACAGGGCAAAGCACCACCCATCGTTCCTCCTCTTTCACCGGAGAGCCTGGCTTGCCTCAGGAAGCAGATACCCTTGTCCACACTGCAGGAGCTGCGTATACGGCCGCCTACAGAGAAGGAAATAGAGGCACTTAGAGCATGCCTCAGCCAGGCCGAAATTCTGGCCGTCACGCAGGGCATCCTCAGGCAGGCCGGTGCGCTACCACAGGCCGTGGGGGTGCAGATGGGAGCACCCGCCGCCCTCGGACTGAAAACGTTTATTGCCGAGCGCGTTACTTCGGTGAGGCAGCAACTCGACGGGGAGAGGCCAAGCGCCGGAGACGGCAGCGGTAACGGTGGCAGCACTACAATGTTCAACCGGCAGGATGGGCTACCAGACAATGTCCTGCCCTGGGAACAACCCGCGAAAGGAGTCCGACCATAGAACTGACACACGGAACAGAAGCAGTCGAAACAGCGCCCAGCGTAGTAGAGTCGGTAGAGAGAATCGAGCGGAAGTTCTTCATTCCACCACAGAAGAGCGCTTTAGCTTATATTCTGCTCCGCCAGGTCTGCCGCGCGGACAGGCAGTACCCGGCGGGACAGATTAACACCCTGTACTTTGATAGCCTGGACCTTGACCAGCACAACCGGTCAGCGTCCGGTGACTTCCGAAAAGACAAGGTCCGCATTCGCTGGTATGACCGTCTTGAGGACTACCAGGGTGAGGTCCCGGTATTCCTTGAAGTAAAGACCAGGCGGGGTTTTGCCAGCTCTAAAAAACGACAGGGATTCGCAGTACCGGTACAAAAGCTGGAAACGGCAAACCTTGGTGCCGGGATTATCGACCGCGCCAGACTTGTGGAAACACTGGCCCGGCTGGGGCACTATCCAGAGAAGCCCCTCCGGCCGGTTATCGTGATATCCTACTGGCGCTACCGCTTCACCGAGATGTTTACCGGGGTCCGGGTTTCATTCGATAGTAATATCCGTTCCACCATGGTGGCACGGGACCTGGGTACCAGGGAACGGGACCTTCCCCTGCGCGGCGGAGTAATCGAGGTCAAAGGCCCGTCTTTTGAATTACCTCCGGCTCTGAGGCACATGAAAATGCTTGATATCGACTGGAGTCGATTCTCCAAGTACAGTCACAGCATCGATGCTCACCTTCTACACCCGGGCATTCCGGGACGGCTATGGCCCCCGGGACGGGTTGTCCAGAGATAACACAGGAACCTATTAAAAAGGAGGGCAGAACTTGCAGGACGGATTCTTAAATTTCTTTGACGGTTTACAATCCCCGGTGAGTTTCGGGGACGCACTCATTGCCATCGGTTTTTCCCTGCTGGCTTCAATAATCGCATACCTGATGTACCAATTCTTCTATGGGTCACAGAATATCGGTGCCGGTGTGCACCGGACGTTCATCATCGGCGGACCTGCCATCACCACGCTGTTCCTCGGTATACAGACCTCCATCCCACTCTCCCTGGGACTACTCGGGGCGCTCTCTTTCGTCCGCTTCCGCACGCCGGTCAAAGACCCTGCCGAGATTGGCTTTCTTCTCCTCTTGATAGCATCGTCAATAGGAGCCGCCACAGGCAACTTCCTGGTGACCACCATTCTGTATGTCATAGTCTTCATAGCGCTGGGTGTCCAGTGGTTGACCAGGAACCGGTTCTCGCTCTTCCCCCAGGGGCACCTGATGATTGGCCTTGACCAGTCCGCCTATTCCGACATTGAAACCAGGATGAATAGCTTGCTGAATAACCGTCTCCGTGGGTTGAGGCTGGAGACGATGTCTGTCCTCGAAGACCGCGTCAACCTCTACTACCAGTACCGCTCTCAGAGAGACTTCGACTGGACGGCTTTCACCAGCGAGCTTAACCAGGTTGCCGCCCCGGCCAAGGTTGAGGTCTTCATCGGCTGACTGTGCGTCCCGAGATGGAAGAGACGAAAAGCACCTACAAGTGGCTGGCGTTGCTGACGCTGTCCATTGGTACCTTCATGAGTACCCTGGACGCCAGCATCGTCAATATCTCACTGCCCGAACTCACCGAGGTTTTCGATACAGAACCGTCGGTGGTACTCTGGGTAACCGTAGCCTACCTTCTGGTGAGTGTCGGCCTCATGCTCAGTATAGGCAAGCTCGGCGACCGCTTCGGAAGGAAGCGGGTCTACGTATCTGGGCTGGCCATCTTCACAGTGGGACTCATACTTTGTGCCCTGTCGCAGAGCGTAGTCCAGCTCATCCTTGCCCGCGTCGTCCAGGCAATTGGCTCGGCAATGGTTATTGCCCTCGGTAACGCCATTATCACTGCTGTCTTCCCCCCCGAAGAACGCGGCAAGGCCCTTGGTCTCATCGGTGCCGTAGTCTCGACCGGCCTGCTCAGCGGGCCAGTCATCGGCGGTCTCCTCCTCGACGCCCTTGACTGGAGGGCCATCTTCTACGTCAGGATTCCCGTGGGCATCATCGGCCTGGTCATGAGCTGGCTGTGGCTGCGGGAGCAGAAGGACGAAGAGACCACAGCCAGGTTCGACTGGGGTGGCTCTGTCAGCTTCTTCGGAGGCCTTTCCTGCCTGCTCCTGTGCATCAACTTCGGAGGGAGAATGGGTTTCACCTCGATACCAGTCCTCTCGCTGGCCGCTGGTGCTGTGTTCCTGCTGACCTCGTTTCTCGTGTTCGAAAGAAAGGTGACTCAGCCAATACTGGCCCTGGGTCTCTTCCGCCGTCGCTCCTTTGCCACCGGTCTGGCCACCATGCTAATCATGTTCGTGGCCGGGGCCGCCAACACACTTCTCATGCCGTTCTACCTGCTGAACGGCATCGACCGCACCGCGTCACAGGCCGGACTGCTCCTCGCGGCAACATCGGCCACTTCCCTGCTGGTCGGTCCGGTGAGCGGTTGGCTTTCGGACAAGATAGGTTCGAGGATACTGTGCACCGCCGGCATGACACTTATCAGCGCCGCCCTCTTCCTGATGAGCAGGCTCAACATAGACTCAAGCACTTTCGACATATTGCTCAGATTGATTGTTCTGGGGATGGGACTGGGGATGTTCTCTTCCCCGAACAACAGCGCCGTGATGGGCTCGGTACCCAAGCAGAATCTGAGTACGGCTTCAGCGATGATTGCCACCACACGGCAGATAGGCATGTCCTGCGGCATAGCTATCGCGGGCGCGATGTTCACCGCACGCGAGTTGTTTCATTCCACCGCTCTCGTGGGAGAGAGCCTTGCGCCGGGTATGCTGGAGAGGCTCTCCCTGGTCAGTGCCTACCAGGACAGCTTCACCTACGCCGCCTTCTTCTGCGTCATCGGCATATTCGTGTCGCTGGTGCGTGGTAGCAGCCCATCACTCCCACCGTCCGTACCAGGTACCCGGTAGAACACAGCCGGACCCTCCTTGACACTACGATGGGCACCGGCAATAATTGAAAGCCTGAGACCGGGGAAACGCTGTCTGTCAGCGGGGAATAATCGCGGGCAGGCATCTCCAGTCACGACCCTGTGAAAATGGCGGTATGATGGAAGACCAGAAAGAGCTACAACTGATAAGTGCCCGGACCCGCAAGCTGGAGCGGGACCAGACCGAGGTGGTTATCACGACCTCCAACGGCAACATCCGGGGGATACTTCATCTCGCCAACGGCGACGGCGGCGTAATCTGGGTCTGCGGAGCGCTAGGTGGACTTGACGGTCCCTCCTTCGGCATCTTTCGGACAATGAGCGAAGAACTGGTCAACGAGGGCCTTACTTCATTCCGGCTGGACTACCGCTTCCCCGGTAACCTCGAATCCTGCATCACTGACGTGGTCGCCGGAGCTTACTACCTCGGTGAACTGGACGTGGAGAGAGTGGCCCTGGTCGGTCACTCCTTTGGGGGAGCAGTGGCCATCCAGGCAGGCATAGTGAGCGCCAGGGTGAAGGCGGTAGTGGGACTATCCAGCCAGACCTACGGTGCAACCGGGGTGGAGCAGCTGGCCCCGAAACCGCTCCTGCTCATCCACGGGGAACGCGACCGAAACCTGTCGGTAGACTGCTCACGCCATATCTACCAGTGGGCCAGAGAGCCAAAAGAACTCATCATCTACAGGAACAACGGCCACTTCCTGCGCGAGTGCCACGAAGAGCTCAAGACTTTGCTCAAGAAGTGGCTGGTGGAGAAGGTGGGGACGAGACAGGGCAAACCCTAGCACTGGCATTCCGTCTCAATTGATACGAGAAATGGCTCTCTTACCCCTTGACATAGAACAATTGTTCTGGTATAGTGGTGATTACCCCTCCTTGGAGACCCGTGATGGCAAAGCTCATTGGTGAACCTATCAGAACCCACGCCGGCAGGGACTCACTCCCTACCGCCTTCATCTGGCGGAAACGCCTCTACAGGGTGGTCGAGGTTCTTAACCGGTGGCGAGAACCGGCCGACTGGTGGGACGAGAAGCAGGTACGCTTCTTTGTCGGCGTCAACGCCCGGAACTCCACTGAAGGCACCTGCGAGCTTTGCCAGTTCGGGGATAGCTGGTTCCTGCAACGAATTCTTGACTGAGAGTGTGCTGAAAAACCCTTTTGATCAACCCCACTATATCCGGGGGACACCCCTCTAGCACTCTCCGGGATAATTCCCCGGTATTCTTCACATCACTCCTTTCCGCTCAGAACGACAATAGTAACACTATCATAGTCTCACCCTTCTGTCTAAATGAGAGCAATAGGGTTTGAGCACATAACTACGCAAGGTTTATCTCCGATTACGCACGATAATTACCAGTCCCGCCGAACCGGATAAAACCGAGCCTGTAAAAGAGTTGACAAAGGTATCCCTCCGTGATAATATCGGCCATAAGTCAGGGTGTATGGCTTGTCCACGTTAGAGCACGTATAGTAAAGGAGGTCTGGCACAGGAATCTGGTTGCCCCCGTCTACACTGAGAAATACGCCAGGTGGTATTTATTGCCAGGGGGACTGATTTCTGGGTTGGTAGTGTCAAGATGGCAACAACAACTGATGAGAGGATTCTCGACGTTAAGGAACTGAGGACCTATTTCTATACCCAGGAAGGAGAGGTTAAAGCCGTCGACGGCTTGTCCTACCATATCAATAAGGGAGAAAGCGTTGGTCTGGTAGGCGAGAGTGCCTGTGGTAAGAGCGTAAGCGCCCTTTCCATCCTGCGGCTTATTCCATACCCACCCGGTATCATAGTCGGTGGGGAAATCTTCTTCCAGGGACAGGACCTGCTGAAAGCGTCCGAGTCAGATATGCGCCACATCAGGGGCAACCGCATTGCCATGATATTCCAGGAGCCGACCACTTCTCTGAACCCCGTTCTCACCGTGAAACGGCAGATATCCGAAGCCCTGGAACTCCACAGGGGTATGGACAAGGAAGCATCGTTTCATGAGACCGTCAGGCTGCTGAAGCTGGTGGGAATACCGGATGCGGAACAGCGTGCTCAGGACTATCCATTCCAGTTCTCCGGAGGGATGCAGCAGCGCATCATGATTGCTATGGCGCTTAGCTGCGACCCCGCACTGCTGATTGCCGACGAACCTACCACCTCAGTCGACGTTACCGTGCAGGCACAGTTGCTGGAGATACTCGCCGAACTGAGAGACCGGCTGGGCACGGCCGTTTTAATTATCACGCACAACCTGGGAGTCGTCGCCCGCTATGTCGACCGGGTGCAGGTAATGTACGCCGGTAGACTGGTAGAGACCGCGCCCACTGACGAACTCTATTCTAATCCCAAGCATCCCTACACCATTGGTCTGCTGGCATCCGTTCCCAGACTGGACAGCGAACGGAAGAAGAGTCTCAGAGTCATAACCGGCCTCCCACCCAATCTCGCTCGGCTGCCCGGAGGCTGCGCCTTCCATCCGCGCTGCGAGTATGCCATGGACCGGTGCCGGGTAGAAGCACCCACACTTGAAAAGATTAGCGAAAACCACCTGCGGGCCTGCTTCTATGACGCTGATAAGCTGAAAAAGTACTAAGGACAAGTGAGGGCTCTCCGATAATGAGTAATGCTACTGAGAACCTAGTAGAAGTACAGGACCTGGTCATGTACTTCCCCGTAACAGCCGGCATCATGCAAAAAAGGGTGGCTGATGTCAAAGCCGTGGATGGTGTCTCCTTCTTCATCAAGAAGGGGGAAACCCTCGGCCTGGTAGGCGAAAGCGGCTGTGGCAAGACAACCACCGGACGCTGCATCCTGCAACTCTATGAGGGCATGAGGGGCAAGATTATCTTTGACGGCACTGAGCTCACCACGCTCAAGCGCGAGCAGATGAGGAGAATGCGTCGATACATGCAGTTGATTTTCCAGGACCCGTTTGCCTCACTCGACCCCCGTATGACTGCCGGCGAGATTATTGGTGAACCCCTGAAGGTCCACGGTCTGGCCAAAGGTCAGGAGTACCGGGACCAGGTCGCCGAGCTGTTCCGGATGGTGGAACTCGAGCCTTTCATGGCGGACCGCTACCCGCACGAGTTCAGCGGCGGCCAACGGCAACGCATCGGCATCGCCCGGGCTCTTGCCGTGAGGCCCGCCTTCATTGTATGCGATGAGCCCGTATCAGCCCTGGACGTTTCCATCCAGGCCCAGGTTATAATCCTCCTGGAAAGACTCCGGGATGAACTGAATCTGACTTACCTTTTTATTGCTCATGACCTTTCCGTAGTACGCAATATCAGTGACCGAGTGGCCGTGATGTATCTTGGTAAAATCGTTGAAATCACGCATGCTGACGAGATATATGCCAATCCGCTCCATCCCTACACCATAGCGCTGCTTTCAGCGGTCCCGATACCTGACCCGGCGGTTGACCGTACCCGGGAGCGGATTATTCTGACTGGTGATGTACCCAGCCCAATCAATCCCCCCCGCGGCTGTAACTTCAACCCCAGATGTGCACAGGCATTGGATATCTGCAGGGAAGAGACGCCGGAGTTGAGGAACATCGGTGGGGAGCATTGGGTGGCATGTCATCTGGTGAAGTAGACACCTGTTTCCCGGTCACCAGCGGGATACCGGCCACATAATGCACGGGTGGTCTGTGCGTTTCCGATTCACTTCCGGATATGGAATGTAGATGTTCTGTGTTGCTAAGTAATCCAGGCCAATATTTTTGAGTAGAGAGGTTATGTCGCAATCAACCAGAAGACCCCGCGGCAAAAGACCGGTAGCGAGTACCCCGGAGTCAGCAGTAGAAGAGAAACGACCTTCGCAGAGAAGGACGCGCTTAATTCTGGGTGCGGTAGTGCTCTGTGTTCTGGGTCTAGCCATCGGCATAGGTTATTACGTCATCTACGTAATGCCACTTCAGCACACCATAATCAAGGTGAACGATGCCGAAATCGACATCGACTACTTTATCCGAAGAATGCTCATTGCCGGCCCCACAGATGACGTTTTCACAATGATTGAGACCATTACCAATGAGGAGCTAATTAGACAAGGGGCACCTCGCTACGGTATCGAGGTCACTGACGATGAACTCATGGCAGAGCTAAGAAACAGTGCCCGGGGTGAAAACGAGACCATCTCTGAGACCGAGTTCCAGTCCTGGTATCGTGACCAGCGTAACGAGAGCGGGCTGTCTGAAGCCGAATTCAAAGACCTCGCTCGCACCTCAATAATGGGATTTCACCTCCAGCAGTTCTTTGCCGAAAGAGTATCTACGATAGCCGAACAGGTGCACCTTCACTACATCATGTTCTCGACATATGAAGATGCCCTTGAGGCGACGGTTCGACTGGAAGACGGGGAGAACTTTGCTGACCTGGCGCGTGAACTCTCTATCGATGAAGCATCCGCAGAACTGGGCGGTGACATGGGCTGGTGGCCTCTTGATGCCATGGGGATTCAGTATGGTACGACGTTCCTCACACCACCAGATTGGATGTTTGACCTCGGTATCGGCCAGGTTAGCAGCCCGGCAATGATGGACCAGGAGAGTATGATGTTTGCCGTCTTCATGGTCTCGGAACGGGCGACTGCCAGGGATATCGATGAGGACTTGCTGGAAGTAGTAAAGAGTCGGCAGATCGAGATGTGGTTGAATAATGAAATGTCCATCCAGACGATTACACTCCATGGCCGCAACAACGGCTTTGATTCCGAGACCCACGCCTGGATATCATGGCAGCTATCAAGAAGACAAAGTCAGTAGCCGGCCGGAGGCTTCCCAGATCGGGCCGACTAGTCAGGTGGTAGAGTAAGTGATCAGGGTTCAGAACCTCACCAAGTACTACGGAGAGCGCCTAGCGGTAGACGACATCAGCTTCAACGTAGAGAAGGGTGAAATACTAGGTCTCCTCGGCCCCAATGGTGCCGGTAAGACGACCGCTATGCGCATAATCACCAGCTTTCTTATGCCTACACGTGGCGATGTCTGGGTGGCTGACTGCAATATGGCGGAGAACTCCCTGGAAGGACGCAGACACATCGGCTATCTCCCGGAGGCTATACCCCTGTATACCGACGTGACCGTCCGCTCCTACCTGGAGTTTGCCGGTAGAATCAGGGGCATGGACAGTAACCGTGTTAAGACCAGGATTGACGATGTCGTGGAGCTCTGCCGTCTTGAGGAATATGTTGACGTGCTCATCGGCAAGCTCTCGCGAGGATTCAGGCAACGGGTAGGAGTTGCGCAGGCAATTATACATGAGCCAGAGGTGATGATTCTAGACGAACCTACATTGGGCATAGACCCGATTCAGGTGTCCCAGACCAGACAGCTTATCAAGGACCTCGGGCAGGAGCACACCATCCTTCTTTCCAGCCATATTCTACCGGAAGTAAGCATGACCTGTGACCGCGTGGTCATCATCCACGAAGGCCGGATTGTCGCCGAGGACAAGATAGAGAACCTGTCAACCATCATCACGGGGTCGCGAAGCATACGCATGGAAATACAGGGTCCAGCCGGTGAAGTAACCACGAAGCTCAGTAATATCGAAGGTGTGCGCCAGGTACGCTACGAAGAGCCCCACCACTTCGTGGATTGTCCGCCGGAACAGGACCTTCGTCCCAAGCTCATGGAGGCCGTTGTGCAGGGTGGTTGGGTCCTGCTTGGCATGGAATCCGTGGAAATGAGTCTTGAGGATATCTTCCTCGAATTGACCACCGATGAATACGACGAGGACGAAGAAGATATCTTCATTGAAGACGAAAAGGGGGCCGAAGGGTGAAAAACATCGGTCTCATTGCCTCCAAGGAGTTCAGGTCCCACCTGGCCTCTCCCATGGCATACATCGTTACCTTCGTCTTTCTGCTCATCACGGGGACATTCTTCAGCACGTACCTCACCGGGACGGGATATACCGATACCAGTATCGCCGGCTTCCTCAGTCCGGGTAACCTCCTTCTCCTGCTGTTCGCCTCCGTACTGACCATGCGTCTCCTCGCCGAGGAGAAGAAGATGGGCACCTGGGAGCTGCTCCTGACCGCTCCGGTCAGAGATTCCGAGGTCGTGCTCGGCAAGTTCCTGGGAAGCCTGGGTGTCCTGCTGGTAATGCTGGCGCTCACCCTCTATTATCCGCTCTTGCTGGTCTTGTTCGGTGACCCGGACATCGGCCCGATAGTCACGAGCTATATCGGCCTCATCCTGCTGGGCAGCTCTGCCATGGCAGTGGGGTTATTCGCTTCATCAGTAACGTCAAATCAGATTGTCGCCGCCGTAATCTCCGGGGTAATCCTCTTCGCCCTGTGGTTCGTTGGCTCTGCCGTCACTCTTGTACCAGCGAACATCGGGGAGTTACTGGCTTATGTCTCACTCATGGGCCATTTCTCTGATTTTACGATGGGCATCATAGATACCAGGGCCATCATTTACTACCTCAGTATCATCGCCCTGTTCCTCTTCTTCACGATTCGGTCCATTGAAACAGGCAGGTGGAGTTAGATGCAGACCGGCGTCCTCGCATTACTGGGGCTGGCAAGCCTGTTCGTTGGCTGGATACTGATGCTGGTGCTGCCCGGTATCCGCTACATTTCCTGGGGCATGCTGTTGCTGGGCGCGATACTGGTGCTGGTGGCTTTTATCATCGACTACCGGCGGGTGCGTGGCGCACTGGCAAGCCGGCGGGGGAGATTCAGCACCGGCACCACCCTGATGGCCGCCATTTTCATCGGTATTATCCTGCTGGTCAATGCCATCAGCTATGCTAACTTCCACCGTTTCGATGTTACCGGCCTGTCCCAGTACACGCTGACATCGCAAACCAAAAGTGCGCTCGAAGGGATGGAGACACCCGTTGAGGCGCTCCTGTTCACTATACCCGGTGATATAACCGGTGATTTTCTGAATAACCTGCTGACTGAGTACCGGAACTTTTCCGACCAGCTAGGCATTGAACTGATAGACCCTGAGCAACAACCGGACCTGGCCAGGCAATACGGCGTAACCCAATATCCCGCCGTAGTGTTCCAGGGTAAGGCCGGGAGGCGACCTGTTCTACCCCAGGATATAATCAGCTTCACCGAGCAAGGTGACATGAAAATTGAAGCAGAATATGCTTTCACAAGCGCCATACTGGAGGTTACCGGTTCCGTCCAGAAGAAGGTCTATTTCCTCACCGGGCACGGCGAGAACAGCATCTTCTCAACGTCTGCTGACGGCTACAGTACCGTGAGAGAAGGTCTGCTCGACAACCTCTATCAAGTGGAAAGCCTGGATATCCGGGTAACCGGTGATATACCGGAAGACTGTACGATTCTGGTAATCCCCGGGCCGGAAATACCACTAACGAGCCGAGAAGTGGACGTCATTTCACAGTATCTGACGGATGAGGGATGGGCAATGATTCTGATGAACCCTAACCCTCCGGATGAGATAAGGCAGCTGGTCTCCGAATGGGGCCTGGATATCCATGATGGAATCATCATCGATGAACGTTCGTATGCCGAACCTAATATGGATAGTCCTCTCGTACCGCCGACAAGGAGCTACTTCGCCCAGTTCGGGATGTTCAGAGATACCTACTTCCCGGGGGCCACAGCCCTGGTGCCCCAGGAAGACACGCCGGAGAGTATCATTACCGTCCCACTCATCTGGACCAGCCCTAATAGCTGGTTGGAGGAGGACTCCGGCGGCGAATACCAATTCGATGAAGGGGTAGACCTGCAGGGCCCCCTGGCAATAGGTGTACTGGTTATCGGCCTTTCGCCGGAGATAACGGAAGCGGGCGAAGAAGATATCACAGGTACCCGCTTAATTGTATACGGTGACTCCGACTTTGCATCCAACAGACGTTTTCAGGACGGTGACAACGGGAATCTTTTCCTCAACTCGGTGAATATCCTCACCGTGGGCAAGGAACTCATCACCATGGACCGCAAGTATATCCAGACCCGGAGGCTCATCATCGGGCCGGAAGCGGAGAGTTTCATCACCATCTCCAGCATAGGACTGCTGCCGTTATTAGTACTGGTAGCGGGTGCGTACATCTGGTGGCGCAGAAGGTAGCCACAGAAAGGTCTTGCCCGAGGGTTAGCAGTTGAGGCTGAAAAGTATACTGATACTGGTCGGAATCCTCGCCATCGCGGCGACTGTTTACTTTGCCACCCGACCTGTCGAGGAACCCCCACCAATAAAGGAGCCGATGCAATACGTCTGGCTCTTCGATATGGAAGAACTGCAACACATCCAGATAGACCTCCCTAACCTGGCTAGCACCGAGAATTTCGTCAAACACGAGGACAGACAGTGGTATTTCGATGACCCGCCCGGACCCAGAGCTGACCCGGAACGCTGGGGAGGCGGCATACCACTGATTCTCAGTGGCCCGGGCGCCGAAAGGCCTATTGCCAAAGATGCTACCGATGAGCAACTGGCGGTGTTCGGCTTCACCCAGCCGATAATGCTGCTCACCCTGACCAAGGAGGACGGGGAGATTATACGCATCGAGGTGGGTGATGAGGTACCTGACGGCCATGCTCACTATGTTCGCGTGTCCGACTCTAATGACATCTACATCGTGGATGCAACCTGGTATGACGTGCTCGAACGACTTGTCCTGGAGCCACCCTATCCTCCGGAAGAAGAGGAGGAGGACTAACCTCCTTCCTTTCCGACAGGGACATAATCAGCCCCCGGATGCCGTAATATATCACCTATCTTACCAGCTATCCATGTTATAAAAATGCAGTACATCGGTGTCGACATCATAGAGATTGCCCGCGTTCATGAAGCTGTTGAACGGTGGGGAGACAGGTTCCTGAGACGGGTCTACACCGAATCCGAACTCAAGCGCTACGCGAAAAGCCCTTCATCCTTAGCGGTTCGTTTTGCCGGTAAGGAGGCGGTCGTGAAAGCCCTGGGGACAAGCGAAGGTGGCATCGGCTGGAAGGACATTGAAATCCTGGCCGAATCTGGCGACCGGCCCGTAGTGAACCTCTACCGCAGAGCACGAGAGCAGGCCAATGAATTAGGCCTGAAAGAGATGGCCATCAGCCTTTCGCACTCGAGGGACTACGCGATTGCGTTCGTGGTGGCTGAGAAGAGGTAGAGGCTCAGCACTTCGTATACCCGCAGCCGTGGCATTTGAAACAGCCTTCCTCGTAGGCCAGCAGGCCACCGCAGTCCGGACACTGTCCGGCGATGTTGCGGACCAGTCCGTAGTCCTGCATACTCTCACTGCCGTTGTCATCTGTCCTCTCGCCGAATACATGCTTTTCCAGGACTCCGGCTATGGCGTCGGCGCAGGAGAGCACCGATTTGCCCTCTTCCCAGGCAATTGACGGGCAGCGGATACCGCGTAGCTGCCTGATGATTGACTCTGCGTCCATACCGGCCCGCAGCGCCAGTGAAATGAGACGGCAGATGGCTTCCAGCTGTGCCGAGGCACACCCGCCAGACTTCCCCAGAGTCGAGAAAACCTCGCAAATTCCGCACTCGTCAGAATTCACCGTGACATACAGGGACCCGCATCCGGTGCGTACCCGCTCCGTAATCCCGGTCGTCATCTTGGCCCGCTTCCGGGGGGCAATCACGGCCTCCCCCGCTTCCTCCGCGGTGGCACCGGTACTCATCGGCTGGTTCTCACGGCTACCATCACGGTAAATGGTTATCCCTTTCAGCCCCTGCTCGTAGGCCATATTATAAACGTTGGCGATATCCTCCCTGGTCGCCTGGCGCGGGAAGTTGACCGTCTTGGATACCGCATTATCGGTGCGCTCCTGGAAAGCAGCCTGCATCCGTACATGCCACTCCGGACTAATCTCGTGGGCAGTGACAAACAGCCGCTTGATACGGTCGGGGATACTCTCGATATCATGGAGACTGGTGCCGTTAGCCAGGTTCTCCATAAGCTCATCGGAGTAGATATCTTCCCTTCTGGCCACCTCTTCAAAATGGGGATTTACCTCCACCATCCTGGCACCATCGAGGATATTGCGTACGTAGCTCAGGGCAAAGAGTGGCTCGATACCACTGGAGCAACCGGCGATAATCGACAGCGTACCGGTGGGCGCGATGGTTGTCCGTGAGGCGTTCCTTAATCGAGGGCCGCCGGGGACATCATAAATGCTCCCCTCAAAAGCCGGGAAAACACCGCGTTCCTTAGCCAGTTCCGCCGAAGCCCTGTCCGCCTCCTCGCTGACAAAGCCCATGACATCCCGGGCCACCTGTAACGCCTCCTCCGAATTGTAGGGAAGGCCAAGCTGGAGCAGCATGTCGGCAAAGCCCATCACACCCAGACCTATCTTGCGGGACTTCCGGGTCATCTCGGCAATCTCCGGTATCGGGAACTGGTTGACATCAATGACATCATCAAGAAATCTGACGGCGACCTTTACCGTTTCTGCCAGCCCGGGGTAGTCAATCTCAACTTTGCCATCGACATCATGGAGCATTCTGGCCAGGTTTATTGAACCCAGGTTACACGATTCATAAGGAAGCAGGGGTTGCTCGCCGCAGGGGTTCGTGCTCTCGATACTGCCCAGATGTGGGGTGGGGTTATATTCGTTTATCCGGTCAATGAAGACAATTCCGGGGTCGCCCGTCTTCCAGGCGTTGGCTACGATAATGTCAAAGACCTCTTTTGCGTTTAGAGTCCTCGCCACCGCCCCGGTGCGAGGGTTCACCAAATTGTAGTCCCCTCCGGTCCTGACCGCTTCCATGAATTCATTGGTGACGGCTACGGACAGATTGAAGTTGGTGAAGACAGTAGGGTCGTCCTTGGCCGTGATAAACTTCATGATGTCAGGATGGTCGACGTTCAGGATAGCCATATTGGCACCACGCCTCATCCCTCCCTGCTTGATGACGTCGGTAGCGGTATCAAATGCGCGCATGAAGGAAACGGGGCCACTGGCTACGCCACCGGTGGAACCTACATGGTCGCCTTCCGGTCGCAGTTGAGAAAATGAGAACCCGGTCCCACCGCCGCTCTTGTGTATCAAGGCCGTGTTCTTAACAGCGTCGAAGACCGACTCCATGGAGTCCTTAACCGGCAGGACGAAACATGCGGATAGCTGCCCGAGCTCGCGGCCGGCATTCATCAGGGTGGGGGAATTGGGCAGGAACTCCAGGCTGGTCATAACCCGGTAAAACTCTGCTTCCCGGGTATCGGCATCTTTTGGGGAGCCATAATTAGCTTCTGCCGCAGCGATAGCTCGCGCTACCCGGTGGAACAACTCTTCCGGCTCCTCGACAACCTGCCCTTCTCCGTCCTTTCTCAAGTACCGCTTTACAAGCACACGCAGTGCATTCTCCGTAAGGTTCAATCCGGAGACAGCCACTCTGTCGGTACTCACGTCCCTGACAACCTTCATCTTTGGTATTACCTCCTGAATTTGTGTCGGTTCTTCGGCATCCAGGAACTCCTTGACCATCTCCAGTATCTCCGATTCACTGGTCAGGTGTTTCTGCTGGCGGTAAGACTTCGGCATCAGGTCTTCCATCCCGGGCAGAGGTCGGACTGACCCCATGTTACCCCGAGTAAGGGTAGTCCGTTTCTCTTCCAGCCGCTCGATAACCCGCCTGGTGAGCCTCTCTATATGATTCCTGTCCGATATACCCATACTCTCCGCGGCGGCAAAAGTGGCCCGGGCAATCTGGGTACGGCTGAGATGGTTCACCTGCCTATCCTGCGAGCGCTCCGGTGCGTTCATTTCTCACTCCCACGAGGTCCTCTTGCCCCCACTCCCTCTTCCTCATCAAGCATCAGCGATAACTGGGTACTCGGTGGCGCTACCTCGAACTCATCACCCATCAGAGTATCAATTTCCTGCTTCAGAGCAGTGATATCGGCAAACTCACGGTAGACGCTGGCGAAACGAATGTAGGCAATATGGTCCAGACCCTTTAATCGCCTCATCACCGCATCACCAATCATCGTGCCGGGTATCTCCGCCCTTCCTGAATTGTACAGTTCGGCCTCAATCTCATCCGCCAGCCTGTCCACCACATCGGTCGGCAGTGGTCGCTTCTCGCAGGCTTTACGCATACCACTCAACATCTTCTCCCGGTTAAATACCTCGCGCCGGTTGTCCTTCTTGATAACAAACAGGCTTACCGGCTGAATACGCTCATAGGTGGTGAAGCGTGCTCCGCAACCAAGGCACTGGCGGCGCCGACGTATTCCTTCATTTACCTCGCGCGAATCCATCACCCGCGAATCATGATAACCGCAATAGGGACAGTTCATCAGACTCCAACTCCCGTAGTATACTATCACCTATATATGGGGCAGGACAACTATTAAACCACAACATATAGTACTTGTCAAGCACTTTTATATCACATTTAGTGGGCAATTACTATCGACTGGTAGAATAGCAGTCATGCGGTCGGAAACATGGTGCGAAGGCGAGAAGATGGTCCTATCCGGACCAATACGGGAATGGGAAGTACCGGGTTCGGACCCGGCAACAGCAGGGCTGCAAGGCCTGAGAAACACCATGCAGCCCTGCTGAGTTTCATGGGGCAGCAGTCACCCCACGCGCCATTACCCGAACCTAGCGGAAGAGGGGATGTGTGGTCGGGTGAGGCGTAGTAGTCGACTGCGCAGGAGCGCGCCGTTGGTTGTAGAGAGGGCGACGCAGGAAGGCAGGAATATCGAGCTGGTCTTCGCTCTTACACTCCTTCAGGAACTCGGTGATCTCATCGTCCTTATTGTCTTCCGGCAAATCTAACTTATTGGTGAAGCCGGTGGCGATGAGCGTTATCTTTATTTCCTTGTCCATTGCGGGGTCGTGGACCACGCCGAAGATGATGTTGGCCTCGGGGTCCACTGCCGCCTTGATTATCTCGGCGGCCTCGTTAACCTCGAAGAGGGTTAGGTCGTCGCTGCCCACCACGTTGAACAGCACGCCTCTGGAACCACTCACGGAGACGTCCAGCAAGGGGCTTTCCAGGGCTTCTTTGGCGGCATCAGCCGCACGGTGCTGTCCTGTCCCCTTACCGATAGACATCCAGGCAGGCCCGGCGTCTTTCATCACCGCCTTAACGTCGGCGAAGTCGAGGTTTATCATCCCGGGTACGGTGATTACCTGGGCGATTGCCTGAACACCGTGGCTGAGTACATCGTCCGCCATCCTGAAGGCCTCATCTACGCCCGTCTTATGGTCGCAAAGCTCCAGTAAGCGGTCATTGGGAATAATTATCAGGGTATCAACCACCTTGTCCAGAAGTCGGGCAATGCCGTCGTTGGCCACTTGGGCACGATGTGTACCCTCGAAGGTGAACGGGCGTGTGACAACGGCAATCGTCAGTGCTCCACTCTGCTTAGCAATCTCGGCTATCACAGAAGCAGCCCCGGTGCCGGTGCCGCCACCCATGCCGGCGGTGATAAACACCATGTCTGCTCCGGAGATGTACTCCCTGATTTCGTCTTTGCTTTCCTCAGCCGCTTTCTGCCCCTGCATATGGTCACCACCCACACCCAACCCTCGCACCAGCTTGTCGCCAAGCTGGACACGGAGCGGGGCCTCAGTGATAGCCAAGGCCTGAGCATCGGTATTCATGGCAATGAAATCTACACCCTTAATATCCTGCCTCACCATGCGGGTTACTGCGTTGCAACCACCGCCACCGAGACCGATGACCTTAATCTTGACAGGATTGGGGGCAAAGGTAGTTCTCGCCATATTCTCCTCCTATTTCCTCTGTTACTCTGTATTTTTGAGAATCCTCTATTGGAACAGGCCCCTTATGCGAGAAACCAGATTCCGGAAGTTACCTGTAAGGCTGCGTGACCTCCAGTTCGTTACACTCCTGGGTTTTATTCCCCAGAGCAGTAGACCAACACTGGTGGCATAGGCCGGGTTGTGCAGGACATCCGAGATGCCATATATGCCGACCGGCCCGCCTACCCGCACCGGGACTCCGAGTATCTCTCGACCCAGGACATCTATACCGGCAAGGTTCGAGCTACCACCGGTGAGCACAAGACCGGCAGGTACCAGTGTTTCGAACTCGGCACGCGGCAACTCGAGCGCGATTAGCCTGATGAGCTCATCTACTCTGGCGCGGATTATGTCACACAGGCTCTGGTAGGAAATATTGTGACCATTCTGGGCTATGGCATCGGTGTGTGTCTTGTTTTCTTGCACCGGCATCACGGTGCCGTACTTCCGTTTCATTTCTTCGGCCACCTCGAAGGGCAGGCCAAGACCGATAGCGATATCCCTGGTAAACTGGTAGCCGGCCACAGGTAGTATGGCGCTGTGCCAGATGCTGCCGTCCTTGAAAACGGAAATATCTGTGGTGCCGCCGCCAATGTCAGCCATGACGACTCCGACTTGTTTCTCGTCCTCGCTTAACACAGCCTCACTGCTGGCCAGGGGCTCGAATACGAGGTCTTCGATATCAACCCCTACGCCACGGATGCACTTGACCAGGTTCTGGACGGAGGACACGGCAGCAGTGATAACGTGTGTCTCTACGTCCAGTCGGAACCCGTGCATGCCTACCGGGTTTCTGACCCCCTCCTGCCCATCAACGGCATAGCTACGCGGGATAAGATGGAGCAGTTTTTCGTCACTGGGAACTTTTACAGTCTGGGCAGTCTGCAGGACCCGTTTGAGGTCATCGGAGCGGACTAACCGGTCATTACGAGTGATGGCAACTACGCCCCGGTTGTTGCGGGCACTAATGTGCCGTCCGGTAACCCCGACGTAGGCTGACTCAACCTGGTAGCCGCTGGCCTGCTCGGCCTTTCTCACGGATTCGCGGATTGAGTCCTTGGCATCACTGATATTGACTACCAGTCCCTTATGTAGTCCTGAGGACGGAGCCAGTCCCACACCAGCCACGCGCATAAGACCATTTTCGTTGGTCTCAGCAACTATGGTGCAGACCTTGGTAGTACCAACATCGATAGCGGATATGGTATTCCACTTACTCATTCACCCCTCCTTATTGTTAAGTGGATTTTGTTCCTGGCAGGTAGTATTCTCTTACATCTTAAACGCCCCCTTTTTTAGCACAGGTCATGATTATCTCGTGTCAGTTATCAGGAAAGCCTGGTATTCTTCCAATATTCTCCGAGTCGGTCTACTGATTCTCCTCCCGTGCAGCCAGCCGCTCGGCAACCCTCAACCTGGCGCTGCGACTACGCGGATTCAGCCGGACCTCATCTGGAGAAGGTTTAATCACCTTCCTGTTGACCATCCTTAAACTGGCGGTGTGTCCGCAAACACACATCGGTATACCCGACGGGCAGATACAGTCCCGCGATTCCTTCTGCATGAACCGCTTAACGATGCGGTCCTCCAGTGAATGGTAGCTGATGACAGCCAGCCTGCCCTCGAACCCCAGAAGGCCAACAGTCTGCTCCAGCACACTCTCCAGGTTCTGCAGTTCCTGGTTAACGGCAATACGCAGTGTCTGGAATGTCTTCGTTGCCGGGTGGATTCTGCTCCTCCTGCCACCGACGGCAAGCTCAATTATTCTGGCAAGCTGAAAAGTTGTCCGTATAGGCCGCTCCGCCACGATACGGCGCGCTATCCGGTGACTGCGAGCTTCCTCACCATATGTCCAAAGCAGGTTGGCAAGCTCGTCCTCCGTGAGTGTGTTGACAATATCCTCCGCCGTAGTCTCCTGCTCAGGACTCAAGCGCATATCCAGCGCCGATTCACGCTGAAAGCTGAAACCTCGTGCATTACTGGCCAGCTGTAAGGAAGACAGTCCAAGGTCGAAAAGTATTCCGTGTACCGGATAGAAGTCATACTCCTCACAGACGGAGCGGAGTCTGACGAAGTTCTCGTTGACAATCAGTACGGCATCACGATAGGTCTCCAGCCTGCCCCGGGTGATACTCACTGCCTCAGGGTCAGCATCGAGGCCGAGGAGCTGTCCACCGGGCGAACTGTGTTCCAGAATCGCGACGGCGTGTCCGCCACCACCAACGGTGCAGTCGATATAGCGCCCTCCGGGCCGGACTGCCAACCCCTGGATAACTTCCTTCACCAGTACCGGCAGATGAGTCGATGTCATTACTTGCAGACTCCTCAACGTTCCTCCAGACCCTCCATTATCTGCCAGGATTGCTCCAGGCTGAGAGTCCTCTCTGCCTCCCATAGCTCCTTGCTCCAGAGTTCGAAGTTCGTATTGACTCCGACAACAATGAGTTCATCACCGACCTGAGCATACTGCCGCAGAGCGGGCGGCAGGGATATCCTGCCCTGTCCATCCAGAGTAAGGTTGTAGGCAGTGGCGAACATAGCCCGGTCCAGTCTTCTCCGCTTGCTGGCCGACATGGTAGCAGAGGTGATTCTCTCCGCCTCTTTCGCCCACTCTGCCAGTCCGTAACCAGCAATACACGTGTCGAGCCCGGGCTTCAGTACCACTCCCTCTACCAGGTCCTTGCGGAACCTGGGTGGAATGGGCACCCTGCCCTTTTCGTCAATCTTGTATTCGAACTCACCAAGAAACATCCGGGTACCTCTATCGATTCAATCAGTGACAACAGAACTTCTGTTCATACCGCCTGTTGTCCTGGTCAGTATCTACGATATTCCCCACAATTCACCAATTCACGCCATTTTGCCACACTTTTCTCCATTTGTCAAGGCCCTTTTCATAGAATGGCGGTGTTCAGGACACTATTTACACTCCAATACAGTCAATACTGGCTGCCATACAAGAAGAAATCTTCCCTTTTTCTGCAGGAATAAGTGGTTGGGTAGTGACCACGACACCTCACTCTGTTGTGTCGTCCTTCTGCCTGAACGAGAGCATGAACCTAAACATGGAACGCCTGCCAACCGTTAAGACAGTACAATGGATTGACATCCTCGTTTAAAGATATTACAATCTATTCGGTCTGATATTGGTAAACCCGGTACGTTATATGAAGATAATAAGCACCCTGTTACTCCCGATACGTTTTCCGGTAGCCTGAGGGCACGTACCAGCGTAGCCGGGTTCCTGCGGAGTTTGACTTGGTCTATCGCGTGGGCTATACTAAAAGCGGAAGCTAGCTGATATGGGGCTTCGTCAGGGCTGAGTGCTTCCCATGTGAAGGACTCAGCTTTGTTGTGCCAGTATAAGATATAGATGAAGATTGCTATCAGTGGCAAAGGGGGAGTGGGGAAGACATTATTAGCTTCTCTGCTTTCCAGAGCATTTACTGCGGCTGGCTACTCGGTGTTGGCGATAGATGCCGACCCTGATGCTAATCTGGCCGCGAACCTTGGCTTTCCACAACCAGAGGAGATAACGCCTGTCTCCAAGCTCGAGGACCTTATTGAAGAGAGGACCGGAGCACGACCCGGCCAGTCAGGCTCCTTCTTCAAGCTGAATCCCAGAGTTGATGATATTCCTGAGACCTATGCCGTCGAGCATGACGGGATAAGACTGATGGTGATGGGGCGGATAAAGCGGGGAGGTACCGGCTGCTACTGCGCCGAGGGCGTTCTGCTGCAAGCCCTACTCAGTCACCTGCTGCTACAGAGAGATGAAGTGGTTATCGTTGACATGGAAGCTGGGATAGAGCACCTCTCCCGGGGAACCGCAAGAGCGGTCGACAGGCTGATTATCGTGGTTGAACCGGGCAGGCGAAGCATTGAAACAGCTCGCCGTATACGTGAGCTGGCCGAGGACATCGGTGTAAATAACATCGCCGTAGTCGGTAATAAAGTCCACAGCCAGTCGGACAAGGAGTTTATCACTACCAGTTTACCTGATATGGCGTTTCTCGGTTTTATTCCTTATGACCAGGCATTGGTAGACGCAGACCTGGCTAACCGTCCCATTCACGAGTCAAGCCCGCAGATTTCCGCCCGTATAGACGAGATTTATCAGGCTTTGATATCTGGTGCTCAAGTACCAGGTACTGCCAGGTAGTTAAAAGGGTTGCGTGAAAAAACGAGAGTTCAGGACCGGAGCCCTTTAAGAAAATAGACATATATAATAGGGGGGTTTCAATGGCTTACGACGCGGTAAAAATGGAGGACTGGCAAATAGCCGAAGCGGCCGAACAAAACATGCCCACCCCTGATGAGTGGCGCGACAAGCTTGGCCTGGAAAAGGAGGAGCTCCTCGCCTACGGAAGGATAGCCAAGCTCGACTTCCTCAAGATTATCGACCGACTCAAGGACAGGCCGGATGGCAAGTACATCGAGGTAACCGCCATCACCCCCACACCACTGGGAGAGGGCAAGAGCACTACATCAGTCGGCCTGATGGAGGGTCTTGGCAAACGAGGTGTGAATGTCGGCGGGTGTCTCCGTCAGCCTTCCGGTGGCCCGACGATGAACGTCAAGGGTACTGCTGCCGGCGGTGGCAATTCCCTGCTTATCCCGATGACCGAGTTCTCCATGGGACTCACCGGCGACATCAATGACATCATGAATGCTCACAACCTGGCAATGGTAGCGCTAACCGCCAGGATGCAGCACGAGAGAAATTATAGCGACGCCCAACTCGAAAAACTCACCGGAATGCCCCGCCTGAGTGTAGACCCCACCCGTGTGGAGATGGGCTGGATAATGGACTTCTGCGCCCAGAGTCTGCGCAACATTATCATCGGTATTGGCGGCCGAATGGACGGCTTCACCATGCAGTCCAAGTTCGGTATCGCCGTGGGCTCGGAGTTGATGGCCATCCTTTCCATCGCGCGTGACCTCGCTGACCTGCGCGAAAGACTGGACAATATCACCGTCGCCTTCGACAGGCGAGGCAAACCGGTAACTACCAGGGACCTGGGAGTCGGTGGTGCGATGACGGCCTGGATGCGGAACACCATCAACCCCACCCTCTGCTCCACTGTCGAATACCAGCCGCTGATGGTCCACGCCGGCCCGTTCGCCAACATCGCCGTGGGTCAGTCATCAATTATTGGCGACCGTGTCGGGCTGAAGCTGTTCGACTACCACGTCACCGAGAGCGGTTTTGCCGCTGATATCGGTTTTGAGAAGTTCTGGAACGTCAAGAGCCGTTACAGCGGACTCAAACCCAATGTCTCGGTACTTACCACCACCATCCGCGCCCTGAAGATGCATGGCGGCGGACCCAGAGTGGTTGCCGGTCTCGCCCTGCCCGAAGAGTACACCAAGGAGAACGTGGGGCTCGTCGAGAAAGGCATACCCAATATGCTGCATCACATCAATACCATCCGGACATCGGGCATAAACCCGGTGGTCTGCATCAACTCGTTCTACACCGACACCAAGGACGAGATAGCTGCGGTCAGGAAGGCCGCTGAGGCCGCCGGGGCACGCTGCGCTGTCTCCAGCCACTGGGCGGACGGTGGTGATGGTGCCCTGGAATTTGCCGATGCCGTTATTGACGCCTGCAAGGAAGAAACCAATTTCGACTTCCTCTACCCGATCGATATGAAGCTGCGGGACCGCGTCGAGAAAATTGCCAAGGTCGTCTACGGTGCCGACGGCGTTTCCTGGACTGCGGATGCCGAGGAAAAGGCCAAGAAGATGGAGGGGGACTCGCAGTACGATGACTACGCCACGATGATGGTCAAGACCCACCTCAGCCTGACTCACGACCCGACTCTCAAAGGTGTGCCCAAGGGGTGGACGCTGCCCATCCGCGACATTCTCATTTACTCCGGGGCCAAGTTCCTCTGCCCGTGCGCCGGTACCATCAGCCTTATGCCGGGTACTTCGTCCAGCCCCGCCTTCCGGAAGGTGGATGTCGATGTGAATACCGGAAAGGTATCCGGCCTGTTCTAGTCAATACACATAAGCAGAGAAAAGGAGAGCTGTTTGAGCTTTAATATCGCGGTGGCAGGGAAGGGTGGCAGTGGTAAGACTTCACTGGCAAGTCTCGTTATCCGCTACCTGAAGAATAGCGGCACGGGACCTATCTTGGCCGTGGATGCCGACGCCAATGCCAATCTCGGGGAGAGCCTGGGGTTAACCGTCAGGAAGACTGTCGGTCAGATGCTGGACGAATTTCAGGGGGACAAGATAAATATCCCTCCGGGGATGACGAAAGAACTTTACCTGGATTTCAAGCTGAACGAGATACTGGTGGAGAGCCCCCGGATTGACCTTCTGACCATGGGTCGGGGCGAGGGTCCGGAATGCTACTGTTACCCTAATGTCATCCTGAAGAAGTTCGCGGATACCCTGGCAGACAACTACGCTTACATGGTCATGGACAATGAGGCCGGGATGGAGCACCTGAGCCGCAGGACCACTCAGGACGTTGATGTTCTATTCCTGGTATCGAATCACTCCGTAAAGGGTATCCGGACTATTGCCCGGATAATAGAGCTGGTGTCCAGCCTCAAGCTGACAGTAAAGAAACTGCTGCCCGTAATCAGTATCGCTCCCGACGAGCTCGACCCACTGGTGAAGGAAGAACTGGAGCGCCAGGGAATAGAGCTTGCTGCGATAATCCCGAAAGACGAAGAGGTCTACCGCTACGACCTGGAGCTTAGACCGCTGCTCGAACTGCCCGACAGTTCGCCGGCGGTGCAGGTGGTCAGAGACATCATGAAACAGATTCTTGACCCGACAAAAATACCCACCAACTAGCAGGAGGTGCACAGGATACATACAGACCAGTAGGAATACGTGCCGGGAACCCGGAAATAGACCGGGGAACTGGTATCGGGTATACTGTAAATCCTATAATGATGGAGGGGTCAATGACAGCACAGATAATCAGAGGCGCCGATGTCGCCAAGCAGATTCGCGCCGAGTTGAAAGAAGAGATAGCCGAACTCAAAGAGAAACACAATGTGGTACCGGGACTGGTCACTATACTGGTAGGTGCAGACCCGGCATCACAGGTCTATGTCGGGCAGAAGGAAAAGACCGCCGGGGACCTGGGCGTCTATTCGGAGAGATATGACCTTCCCGAAGACACCAGTCAAGAGGACCTGATGGCCCTGGTTGACCGGCTCAATAAAGACCCCAAAATCAACGGAATTCTGGTACAGCTCCCGCTACCCAAGCATATCGATGAAAATGAGGTCCTTATCGCAATCGACCCGAAGAAGGATGTTGACGGATTCCACCCGGTTAATATCGGTAAGCTGATGATTGGGGAACCGGACTACCTGCCCTGCACGCCACACGGTATCCAGCAGCTTCTCATCAGGTCCGGTGTGCAGACTGAAGGGGCCGAGGTAGTCGTTGTCGGCAGAAGCAATATCGTGGGCAAACCAATCGCGAACATGCTCCTTCAGAAGAAAGAGGGTGCCAACGCCACAGTCACGATATGCCACACCCGAACCAAAGACATGGCCTTCCATACCAGGCGAGCCGATATACTGATTGTGGCCGCAGGTAAAGCGAATGCAATCACCGCAGACATGGTCAAGGAAGGTGTCGTGGTTATCGATGTCGGTGTCAACCAGCTTGGCACGACTGCTGAAGGTAAGAGAATCCTCTGCGGAGACGTTGACTTCGATGCCGTCAAGGAAAAGGCCAGCGCCATAACGCCGGTACCCGGTGGCGTCGGCCCGATGACGATAACCATGTTGATGCTGAATACAGTCAGGGCAGCAAAGCTGGCTGCCGGTCTGGCCTAGTAAGGAGGGTACAGGAATATGGAATACCAGGTCGAAAAAGTGAAAGCCCCGGGCAGAGACGCAGTGGAATTACTGGGTCCCACCTATGAAGAGGGCCAACCCGAGGGTGAAGAAGTCGGTAAATGGCGACAGAAATTGTCCAGCCGCGAAGAAAAACTGAAGTACCTGGAGACCGGTGAGCGGTACTGGTACTCAGATGACTGGTTCGGCAGCGAAAAGAGAAAGAATCCGGCCTAGAGAGGGGAACAGAGATGGCTTTTGATATTCCGAAAACATCCTACACCGGTAAGATAAAAGAAATATCGCTCGGCAAGGGGGACAAGGCCGTAGTGATCGGCGGCGAGACCGTCTACCCGTTCTACCTGTTCGAAGGTAAGATGCCACGCCAGCCAAGGATAGCTATGGAGGTGCTTGACTGTCCTCCACAGGAATGGGCTGAGGCTGCGCTGGAACCTTTCGCCGGTGTGACCGACGACCCTGTTGCCTGGGCAAAGAAGTGCATCGATGACTACGGGGCAGAGATGATTGCCCTTTCGCTGGAAAGCACCGACCCCAACGGACTTGACCGCGGGGCTGATGAAGCCGCCGCAGTGGTGAAGAAGGTGGCTGATGCCATTGATGTACCTCTCCTCGTCTGGGGAACAGCCAATGTTGACAAGGATACCGAGGTACTCAGGGCAGTGGCCGAAGCTTGCCAAAACAAGAGCCTGACTATCGGGCCGTTACAGGAAGCGAACTACAAGCGTATTGGTGCCGCCGCAATAGCTTATAAACACACCGTGGTGACCTCCACCCCGATAGACATCAACCTGGCCAAGCAGCTCAATATCCTGCTGGGTAACCTTGGCGTACCTGATGGGCAGATTGTCATCGACCCCACGGTAAGCTGCATCGGATACGGTATCGAATACGCCTATTCGGTGATGGAAAGAATGAGGATGGCCGGACTGACACAGCAGGACGAAAAGCTCCAGTTCCCCATCGTCTGCAACCTGGCCAAAGAGGTCTGGAAGTCCAAGGAAGTCCACCTACCGGATAACGAGATGAATATGGGAGACGCCAGGAAGCGTGGTATCCTGCTGGAAGCGATGTCCGCCATGACCCTGCTTCTGGCAGGTGGCGACCTGTTAGTAATGAGACATCCGGAAGCAATCAAGCTGGTCCGGGAGATGGTAGCTGAATTAACGGCTACATAAGTAGCTCACAGCCGCCTGGAAATATTGGAGAGGAGAGGAGTTGCATAATGTCAGAGGCAGAGAATAAAAGCATCGATCAGGCTACTATCGAGCTGATAGAGAAGGCAACCGCCGACGGAGTCAATACCGTTTTCGATAGGGCCGATGCCATGAAACCCTGTCCCATAGGTGCTGTCGGCAGTTGCTGCAAGAACTGTGCTATGGGACCCTGCCGGGTACCTTTGGCCAAAGGCAAAGAGGAGACACCGGAACAAAAACTGAAAAGAAGAGGCTTATGCGGGGCTACTGCTGAGACCATCGCGGCCCGTAATTTCATCCGGATGATAGCCGGAGGGGCGTCGGCTCACTCCGACCACGGCCGGGGAACAGCCGAGTTGTTCCTGGCAGCCGCCAAGGGAGAAGCCCCCGGATACGAGATAAAGGACGAGCAGAAACTGCTGCAGCTAGCTCTGGACTGGGGTATCGATATTGGTAACCGCAGCAATAGCGAAATAGCCGTTGATGTCGGTGAGAAAGCCCTGGCCGAGTTCGGCCGGCAGGATGGTGAGCTGATAACCCTGAGAAAAGCGCCACTGAAACGTCAGGAGCTATGGCGAAACCTGGGCGTCGCTCCCCGGGGCATTGACAGGGAAATCGTCGAGATAATGCACCGGACCCACATGGGTGTGGACCAGGACTACAAGAACCTGCTCAAGCAGGGGGCAAGAGCAGCCCTGGCCGATGGCTGGGGAGGCAGTATGATTGCCACCGAGCTCCAGGACATTCTCTTCGGTACTCCGGCCCCTATTCTAGGTAAGGCAAACCTGGGTGTACTCAGAGAAGATGAGGTCAACATTATTATTCACGGCCACGAGCCACTGCTTTCCGAGATAATTGTAGCTGTTGCCCAGGAGCCCAAAATGGTGGAGTTGGCTAAGTCGAAAGGCGCCAAGGGCATTAATCTGGCCGGTATGTGCTGTACTGCCAACGAGATACTTATGCGTCACGGAGTAGGCATAGCTGGTAACTACCTGCAGCAGGAACTAGCCCTTGTAACCGGGGCAGTGGATGCTATGGTAGTGGATGTCCAGTGTATTTTCCAGTCTATAACCACGGTAGCGGAGTGCTATCATACCAAGATTATCACCACCTCACCCAAGGCAAAAATGCCGGGAGCCGTCCACATCGAGTTTGACGAACACGATGCCCTGACATCGGCCCGGGAGATAGTCAAAACCGCTATTGAGAACTTCCCCAATCGCAAGGGGAATATTGGCATCCCTGACAATGAGACTACTCAGATTGCCGGATTCAGCCACGAGACCATCAACTACCTGCTGGGCGGCATGTTCCGGGCCTCCTACCGGCCACTGAATGATAACATCATTAACGGCCGGATAAGGGGGCTCGCCGGCGTCGTTGGCTGCAACAATGCCCGTGTCAAGCACAATGAGGGTCACATTGCCATGGTGAAGGAACTGATAAAGAACGATGTGCTGGTGGTTACTACTGGCTGCAACGCTATCGCCTGCGCCGAGGCAGGACTCCTGGTGACGGAAGCGGCTGCCGAGTTCGCCGGTGAGGGCCTGAGAGAGGTATGTGAGACTGTTGGTATCCCGCCTGTACTCCACATGGGTTCCTGCGTGGACAACAGTCGTATCCTGATAGCCGCCACCGCTATGGTCAAAGACGGCGGTTTAGGTGATGATATCAGTGACCTACCGGTAGCCGGAGCAGCACCGGAGTGGATGAGCGAGAAGGCAATATCCATCGGCCAGTACTTCGTCGCCTCGGGAGTGTATACCGTATTCGGCGTTAACTGGCCCACTCTGGGAAGCAAAGAAGTGACCGACTTCCTGTTCAAAGACATGGAAGACATGTACGGTGGGATGTGGGGATTTGAAGAGGACCCAATCAAGGCAGCCCACCTGATGATTGACCACATCGACAAGAAACGTAAAGCTCTGGGCATTGACAAGGCCAGGGAACGTGTACTCTATGACATGGAGATGAGGCGCGAGCTGACCTAAATGCCTGCGTTAAGAGAGATAAGGGAGGTATGAAATGTCCAAGATAATTGCCTCGGCAGCTATCAGGGGTGCTCACAATATTGTCGGTAACGCCGAGAAGAAGTGGCAGGAGGCCATGGACAAGTGGAGCGCCAAAGAGCCTGTGGGTTTCCCAAATACAGCCTACTTCTTACCCATAATCTACGGTATGCTCGGTGAAAAAGTAGAGAACCTGGGGGATATGGAGCCGATTCTAAAACGATGTCGGGCCATGCTGCCCCCAATGGTCAAAGAAGTACATCCGCTGCCCTACCTGGCTCCAGCCCTTGACGCAGGGATGGCAACACTCTTCGCAGAAGAGATGGTAGAGGCTATCCGCTACCTGGAGAATCCCAATTTCTATATACAGGGTGAGGATGTCAGCGATGACAACATCTGGCTAGGCGCTGCCGATGATGTTATCCTGAGAAAGCGCGGTGTTGAGTTCGTGGATGGCACGGCCCCGGGATTTGCCGCGATACTCGGTGCTGCTCCCACTACGGAAATCGCCGCAAACATTGCCCAGGAGCTTCTGGAAAAGAACCTTTATGTCTTCATGGCTGGCAGATATAATGGTGTCAGTTTTGCCGAGCAGCTCGTTGAGGCCGGCGTGCAAATTGGCTGGCCAACAAGGCTGGTCTCCTTCGGTCCCGACACGAGCGCTGCCGTATTCGCCATGGGTTTTGCTACGCGTGCTGCCATGTCCTTCGGTGGTATGGAACCCGGAGACTATCGCAAGATACTGATTTATAACAAAGACCGCGTCTTCGCTTTTGTGCTGCCAATGGGCTATGTAACCGACGAGTGGTACGCCAATGCCGCCGGTGTCATCAACTGGGGCTTCCCCGTCATCGCGGATACCCCGATACCGGAAGTATTACCCACTGGTATCTGCACCTATGAGCACGTTGTCTCCAACATACCCCACGATGAAATTGTAGCCAAAGCTGTTGAGGTACGTGGACTCAAGGTTACCGTCGCTGACGTACCGATTCCCGTAGCCTACGGCCCAGCTTTTGAAGGTGAGCGTGTGCGTGGCGAGGACATTTACCTGGAGTGCGGCGGAGGCCGGACTGCCATGGTAGAGTGGGTCACCTCGAAGCGAATGGACGAAGTTGAAGACGGACATGTTGAAATAATCGGTCCGGATATCGACAGCATCGAACCCGGTTCCCGGTTACCGCTGGCAATAGTAGTGGAGGTTGCCGGCAGGGAGTTCGAAGAGGACTACGAGCCTATCCTCGAGCGCCAGATTCACCACCTGATAAACTATGCCCAGGGTGCAATGCACATCGGCCAGCGAGACATCGCCTGGATAAGGGTGGGCAAGGGTGCCGTGGAGAAGGGCTTCAAACTGGAGCACATTGGCGCGCTACTCCACGCTAAAATCCACCAGGACTTCGGCCGGATATTTGACAAGCTCCAGGTTAAGCTCTATACCGAAGAAGACAAGGTAAAGGACATAATAGAAAAGGCACGTACGGTCTACTCCGAGCGTGACGCCAGAATTGAAGGTATGACCGACGAGACCACCGAGACCTACTACTCCTGCACGCTGTGCCAATCTTTCGCTCCCAGCCACGTCTGCGTGGTCAGCCCCGAGAGGACCGGACTCTGTGGTTCATATAACTGGATGGACTGCAAGGCATCCTTCGAGATAAACCCCACCGGCCCGAATCAACCCGTGGAGAAGGGTGAGACAATCGATGCCAAGCTCGGCCAGTGGAAGGGTGTCAACGACTTCGTCTTCCAGGCATCGCGTGGTAAGATTGACCACTATAACTTCTATAGCATAATCAACGACCCGATGACCACCTGCGGATGCTGCGAGGCAATCGCGGCAGTCCTGCCGATGTGCAACGGCATCATGACCGTCAACCGCGAGTACAGCGGTATGACCCCGTGTGGAATGAAATTCACCACGCTGGCCGGGACAATCGGCGGCGGTATCAGCAGCCCGGGATTTGTAGGCCACGGTAAGTACAACATCTGCCAGAGGAAATTCATCATTGGCGATGGTGGCCTGCTGCGTATAGTCTGGATGCCCAAGATGCTGAAGGAAGAGATAGCTGACAGACTGAATGCCAGGGCTGAGGAGATGGGTGTACCCAACTTGATGGATATGATTGCCGATGAATCCGTGGGTGAGACCGAAGAGGATATTCTCCCATTCCTGGAGGAGAAGGGACATCCCGCCCTCACCATGGACTCGATACTGGGCTAAGAAAGGAGTCAGGAATATGGCACTTACCGGTATACAGATATTCAAGCTGCTGCCAAAGACGAACTGCGGCGATTGTGGAGTGCCCACCTGCCTCGCCTTTGCCATGAATTTGGCCGGGGGCAAGGCAGAACTATCGGCTTGCCCGCACGTCTCCGAAGAGGCAAAGGAGCAACTCGCTGAGGCCTCGGCACCTCCCATCAGGGCAGTTACCATCGGTACCGGCCCCGAGGCGGTGAAGGTCGGTGGCGAGACGGTTATGTTCCGCCACGAAAAACGCTTCGAGAACCCGACGGCAGTAGCCGTACTCGTCAGCGATACTATGTCTGATGCGGATGTTGACGGCAGGCTTCAGAGATTCAAGGAGCTCCAGTTTGAGAGAGTCGGCCTGCACCTCCGCCCCGAATTGGTGGCAGTCAAGAGCGAATCAGGGGACGCCGCCAAGTTCGGAGCCCTGGTCAGCAAGGTGGCCCAGAACAGCGATGCCAGCCTTATCCTGATGAGTGAAGACACAACTATTCTTGCTGCTGGTCTGAAGGAGTGCGCCGATAAGAAGCCGCTGGTCTATGGCGCGAGCAAAGACAACCTCGATGCCATGGCGGAGCTTGCCAAGGAGAACTCCTGCTCGATTGGTGTCAAGGCTGACGGACTCGAAGAGCTTTCCGAGCTCACCAAGAAGCTGATGGATGCCGGTGTTAATGATATTGTTATTGACTCCGGGGCCAGGACCGTTCGCAAGGTCTTCGAGGACCAGGTTATCACCCGAAACGCGGCACTTGCCAAAAAGTTCCGCCCTCTGGGGTTCCCCACGATTGCCTTCCCCTGTGAGATGACAGATAACCCGATGAAGGAAGCGATGATTTCCGCCATGCTCGTTGCTAAGTACGGTGGAATTATCGTTCTCTCTGACCTCTATGGAGAGAGTCTATTCCCTCTCCTCGTCGAACGGATGAACATCTTCACCGACCCCCAGAGACCGCTGGCAACGGAACAGGGCATCTACGATATTAACAATCCGGATGAGAAATCTCCGGTCCTGATTACCACCAACTTTGCATTGACCTACTTCATCGTCTCCGGCGAAATAGACGGCAGCAAGGTACCCGGTCACCTCCTGGTGATGGACACCGAAGGGCTTTCCGTAATGACCGCCTGGGCAGCAGGCAAGTTCGTGGCCGACCTTATCGGCCCGTTCGTTAAGAAGAGCGGCATCGAAGACAAGGTCAAGCACCGGAAGCTCATAATCCCCGGTTACGCCGCTGCGGAGAGTGGTGGCATTGAAGAGGAGCTTCCCGGCTGGGAGATAATGGTTGGCCCCAGGGACGCCGCCCACATTCCAGCCTACCTGAAATCTTGGAAAGCTTAGGAGGGAGCAATGATTCTCATCGGAGAGAACATCAACATAATGTCCAAGACGCTCGGCCCGGCTCTCAGGGAGAGAAATGCTGCTCCCATCCAAAAGATGGCCAGAGCCATGACCGAAGCGGGAGTAGACTACCTTGATATCAACATCGGACCTGGCCGCAGGGCTGGTGACGAGATGATGGAATGGGCAGTCAAGACGGTACAGGAAGTAGTCGACATGCCCCTGTCACTCGATTGCACCAATCCCGTAGCAATCGAGGCCGGTCTCAAGGTCCACAAGGGGCGCGCGCTAATAAACTCTATATCCCTGGTCAGGATGGAAGAGGAGCTACCCCTGGTCACTAGGTATGATGCCGACTTCATCGGGCTGCTCTGGGGACGAGAGGGTATGCCGAGAGATGCGGACGAACGCAGCATGATTGCCATGGAGCTTATGATGGCCGCCAACGAGATGGGCATATCCACCGAGACCATCTGGTTTGACCCCATCGCCACCCCGGCGAGCAACGTGGACACAAACCAGGTCATACCCTGCCTGGAGTTCATGAGCATACTCCACGATATTGCTCCCGGCGGCAAGTCAGCAGTGGGCCTGTCCAATGTCTCCAATGGTACACCCGACCATCTCCGCCCCTACCTCAACCGCACCTACCTGATGATGCTCATGAAACATAATATACATTCGGCGATAGTGGACGCATTCGATGCGGAGCTGATTAAAACAGCCCGTGGTGAAAGGTCTGAACGTGTCGCCATGATTCACCGCATAATGGATGGTGAAATGCCTGACCTCGCTTCCCTCGACCCGGAAGAGGCAAAGTACGCCAAGTCGGTGCGGGTGGTAACCGGAGAGGTCCTTTACTCCCACTCCTGGCTGGACGTGTAGTACCGGCAACACTCCGATAGTATCCGATAGTATTCGTGGAGGCCGCAATCCCGGAATAACCGACCGGGGACGGCCTCCACAGGTTTACAGCGGGTGCCACCACTGCAAGGCTCCCAGGGAGAAAGAAGACAGTGCTGCCTGTGGACGATAACCGGACAGTATACAACCTGAATGTTGCTTTCGGGGTTGTTCGTGACCGTCTGGCTGCGCTAGACCTCGAAGAGCAGTCCCGCCTCAGCGACTCCCGGTACGAGAGCGTGGACTCTGGTATTACCGTCACTGTCGACTACCTGGGTAGACCTTATGTCATATCATTCCCGGACCTCACCGTCTTGCCGGAAGGGGATGCTGACGAACTCCCGCTGCGAGAAAAAATCCTGGTGCTGCACTATCTTGCCCAGGCCGGAGGCACCACAACAACAAACAAGCTCATTACCTACCGGGACCTTCCCGGGGGTGTGGTCTACTTCCCTACCTTCTCCAAGAGAACCACTGACCAGCTCACCAGACGGTTCGGCAGAGAACCGGAACTACTGGTGGAAGCCAGTAAGGCACTGGGCGGCCGCGAAACTGGCCTGGGAGATACCGGTGTGGTCATCAACGGCTTCAGCCGTGTCCCGATAACGCTCGTTCTCTGGCATGGCGACGAGGAACTGGCACCACAGATGAACATACTCTTTGATACTAACATTACAGACTACCTCGAATCCGAGGACGTAACCGTGCTCTGCGAAGTCCTCACCTGGAAACTGGTACGGTATTCACGATAGCAATTGCCCCTATATCAGGGGCTGCTGATTATTATTTCTATCCAAACCAAGGAGGTATCCAGTGACGGAACTCTTCAAAGTAACCGGTAAAGTTATCAGCCAGAAGGGAACGTGTGAAGCCGGGATGCGTGTTGGCGACGAGTTCCCGGTGGGAGAACTCACCCCACCGAACGTGTGCTCCTACGCACTTAATGCCATATTTCCTTTCGCCGTGGCGTTACAGACCGGCGGCTCCTTTCCCTGGGAAAAAGACCCTGACAGGACTACGGTTGCCTGCCCCGATGCAGAGAACCCGGTGGTTATTGAACTGAGGCGTGTGCGGGACTGAATATCAGCACACGATGGCGTCCTGGCTGTTCGGCCGGTAGCGTGAACTGCGAAGCATCGCCGCCAGCATGGTCAGGGTACCCGTCTTTGACTATCTCAGGCAAAATCAGGTAGCATTAGCGCAGGTTGCTTAGATGGCGGACAACGTTTCACTTTTATTTGCTTTTGGCGCCGGGCTGTCCTCCTTTCTGTTGCCATGTGTCATACCTCTGGTCCCTGTGTATTTCGCCAGTCTCTACGGTCCGGAGATATTCGACGCCAGCACCAGAAAGCGTTTCCCGATATTCCTGCACTCCGTCTGCTTTGTCCTCGGCTTCACACTGATATTCAGCGGGGTGGGAGCCGGTGCCGGATTGTTGGGCGTGGTACTCAGCCCCAGTTCGTCACTGGTACGCTGGACTGCCGGTAGTCTGCTGATACTCTTCGGCATAATCATGCTGGCCGCGCTCAAAGTACCCTGGCTTAACTTCGAAAAGCGGCTGGCCCCTTCAAAGAGTATCGCCACCGGCTACCTGCGTTCCTTCCTTACCGGGGCGGTATTCAGCGTGGCGTGGACACCATGTGTCGGACCGGTGCAGGGCACCGTTCTGACCGTTGCCTGGACTTCGCAGTCGGCCTGGGAAGGTGCTTACCTGCTGGCCGTCTATTCCCTGGGCCTGGGGCTGCCTTTCCTAGTGTTAGGAATCGCCTTTGATTTCGTCGCTCCACTGGTCAAGAAGCTTAATCGCTATTCCCGGGTGATATACATGGTCAGTGGCAGCCTACTGGTAATCATGGGGGTACTGGTGCTGGGTAACTGGCTGGTCTGGTATTAGGCCTGATACCAAAACTGGTATCAGAGGGCGGTTGGAGTTACAATTATATATCACCAGATGGTGTACCAGTTATCCACCAGGAGGAGGCCAAGACATGAGTGACATTCTCGATGAAGCACACGGCATTGCCCAGTGCAGGTCCTGTCCCTGGTATCGCTCCTGCGCGACGCCGATGAGGTTGACTGTAGAAGACATCCGCCGCCAACTGGAATCAACCACAGCCGGGATGGGTGCCCCGCCGTCTGAGGATATCGGGGGTATCCAGAATCTCCTCGGTGGAATGGCAACCGCTGCCCAGAACTCGATACTTGAGGGCTGTCCGGTATTCATTCAGCGCCTGCGCTCCAGCCCCGAGCTTGCTCGACGCATCAAGGAGATGATGCAGAACTGGGCCCAGCAGGATGGGGAACAGCAAGACCAGGGATAACTCGGACTGGCTGAGTCAGGGTAGTAAGACGAATACGAAAGGAATAGTCCGCATGGAAGAGATTGCCATCGTCAGTGCGGTACGAACACCAATCGGGCGGTACATGGGTGCCCTGAGAGATGTACCAGCTTATGACCTTGCCGCCCTGGTACTCAACACCGCCATTGAGAAGGTTAGTATTACTCCTGCAGGCATCGACCAGGTCATTATGGGACAGTGCTACCAGAACGGAGAGTACGTAAATATCGCCCGGATGTCCCTCCTGTGCGCAGGGTGGCCCGTGGAGATTCCCGGTATAACGCTGGACCGGCGGTGTTGCTCCGGGTTGGATGCAATTTGCTTCGGCGGTATGCTCATCCAGACAGGACAGGCTGAAATCGTTGTTGCCGGTGGTGTCGAACATATGAGCAGTGCCGAGTTCTATATCCCCGGCTCGATAAAGTGGGGTGTCGGCGGAACGGGAGATATGCCCCGGGGACACGGTAGTCTGGCCACGTGGGGAATGCCCCTCTACGACCGTATACAGCGTGGCAGGGTAATGTCGCAACCAATAGACAGGTTCGGCGTACTCCAGTCTATGATGGTCTGGGGAGATAAGGCCGCCGAGGAGGAAGCTATATCCCGCGAGGAATGTGACCTCTGGGCACTCAGGGCACACCAGAAAGCAATTGCCGCCATGGACTCGGGTAAATTCGCCGAAGAGATTGTCCCGGTAGCGGTACCCCAGCCACGAGGAGAGCCGGTCATTGTCGATACTGACGAAACTCCCCGGCGTGATACCTCGGTGGAACGTCTGGCCAGACTCCGCTCCGTACTTGGCGGTGTTTCCACAGCGGGTAACTCGTCTTCGGAGAACGATGGTGCCGCCGCCGTGGTGCTGGTCTCAGGCAACCGGGCTAAGGAGTTGAATATAGAACCACTGGCCTACCTAAGGTCATTCGCTGTTGCCGGTACCGACCCGATACGTACATGGCTGTCAGTACCCAAGGCAGTTAATAAAGCGCTGGAAAAGGCAGGTCTTGAAATAGGGCAGATAGAACTAATTGAGGTACAGGAGGCCTTTGCCGGGCAGTTGCTGGCGGACCTAAAGGAAATGGGCCTGTCCGAAGCGGAGTGCGAGAGCAAGGTGAATGTCAACGGTTCCGGGATTAGCCTCGGGCACCCGGTCGGAGCTACGGGGGCTATAAGGTTGACCACGCTGCTGCACGAGATGAAGCGACGTAATGTAAGATATGGTCTGGAGACGATCTGTGGAGGCGGCGGACTGGGTATCGCCGCCGTCTTCGAGAGGAAGTAAGACTGCTACTCCAGGAGCCGCCCACGGCCGGTATATTATGGTATCACGAGTGCAATGGAGAAAGTGAGCCCTTATGACTGAAGATAAGAATCAGAAGGCAAAACAGCTAGCGGAGCTGAAACAGCGTCAGAGTAAGCTCAAAGAAATGGGAGGCGAAGACCGCGTTGCCGCCCAGGCGAAACGGGGCAAGCTCAATGCGCGGGAACGGATTGATATGCTTCTTGACAAGGGAACATTCCATGAGACCGGCATGTTCGCCAGGAGTCGTGGCGGTTCATACGGAGACGTACCCGCCGATGCTGTGGTAACCGGCTACGGCAAAGTCGACGGCCGCGGAGTGTACATCTATGCGCAGGACTTCACCAGCATGGGCGGCACGATGTCCGAGATGCAGGGGCGCAAGATATGTGACCTGATGGACAGTGCCATGAAGACCGGCTGCCCGGTGATAGCCCTCAACGATTCCGGCGGCGCTCGAATCCAGGATGGTGTCGATTCACTCTCTGCCTACGGTCAGCTCTTCCGCAGGAACACCCTGGCCTCCGGCGTAGTCCCCCAGATATGCGCTATCCTCGGACCGACTGCTGGTGGCGGCGTCTATTCACCGGCACTGATGGACTTCATCTTCATGGTCAAAGGCATCAGCTATGCCTTTATAACCGGACCGAGGGTGGTCAAGGCGGCAATCGGTCAGGACATCGGTGAAGAGGAGCTCGGCGGTGCCATTGTCGCCCAGCAGAAATCCGGGGTTGCCTGTCGTTCGGAAGACAGTGAGGCAGACTGCTTCCGGAATATCAGGGAACTCCTCAGCTACCTCCCGTCAAGCAACCGGAAACCGCCACCGAGGGTCGATTGGGGCGATAGCCCGGAACGCACCGACGACAAGCTATTCGACATTGTTCCCGCCAATCTGCGGCGCCCCTACGACATGCACAAGCTGATTAAGAGCATCTTCGACCAGCGCCAGGACGGAAGGCCGAACTTCTTTGAGCTATTCCCCTTGTTCGCCACCAACATCATCACCTGCTTTTCCCGGCTCAATGGCTGCTCCGTGGGCATTATCGCCAACCAGCCGATGTCCAAGGCGGGAGCGCTCGACATCGACGCCTGCGACAAGGCGTCCCGCTTCATCCGTTTCTGCGACGCCTTCAGCATCCCGGTTATCAACCTGGTGGATGTGCCCGGATACATGCCCGGTACAGACCAGGAATGGGGCGGCATCATCCGGCATGGGGCCAAGATGCTCTTTGCCTATTCTGAGGCCACCGTGCCCAAGTTGACCCTCACCATCCGAAAGGCATACGGCGGGTCCTACCTGGGGATGTGCGGCAAAGACCTCGGTACCGACGCTGTTTTCTGCTGGCCATCGACAGTGCTGGCTGTCATGGAGGCGGAAGGAGCCGCACCGATAATCTATCGTCGAGAGCTGCAAGCAGCCGAAAACCCCGACGAATTGCTCCAGACCAAGATACGGGAATACCGGGAGGAATTCGCCAACCCCTACCGTGCTGCCGAGCACCTGCATATCGACGACGTTATTAACCCTGCCGAGACCCGTCCGAAGCTGATTGCTGCCCTGGAGATGGCTCTGGGCAAAGTGGAAGAAGGACCCGACAGGAAACACGGCATCATTCCCACCTAGACACAATTCCCGTACAAACCGGAAAGGTGAGCCTTGCTGTACATACTCTCAGGACCGGATAATTTCTCCCGTACCCGGGTACTTGATAATATCAAGAGCGGTATCGGTGACCCGGAAACACTGGCAACGAATACTACCATACTCGAAGGCCAGCAACTCACTATCGACCAGTTGAGGCCGGTCTGTGAGGCAGCACCGTTTCTTGCGGAAAAACGCCTGGTCGTCATCACGGGTCTGCTGCAACGTTTCGAGCCCAATCGAAGGCCCCGACGCCAGACCAGGGGTCGGCGCACGACCACCTCATCAGAAGATTACAAGCTGCTGGGACAATACATCCTGACGATACCCGAAAGCACAATTATGGTGCTCCTGGATGACGACATCAAGGCCGGTAATCCCCTGCTCAAGATATTCTCCGGCAAGGCACAGGTGCAGTCCTTTCCCCTACTGCGACCAGCCGACCTGAGACCATGGGTGCAGGAACGTGTCAGGAAGGAAGGCGGCAGCATATCTCCCCAGGCACTTAATCTGCTGGTGAAACTGGTGGGGAGCGACCTCTGGATTATGTCCAGTGAAATTGAAAAACTGCTCCTCTACAGCGCCGGGCGCCGAATAGAGGAAGAGGACATCAACCTAGTGGTCGGCTATACCCAGCAAGTCAACATTTTCGCCATGGTGGACGCTATCGTCGAGTTCCGCACGCAGGCCGCGGAAAAACTGCTCCAGCAGTTCCTTCAGCAGGGCTCCAGCCCATCCCATCTCCTGGCGATGCTTGCCCGCCAGATGCGGCTCATTGTCAGAGCGAAGGATGTGGATAACCCGCGTATATCTGGCAGCGAGCTTCGCAACCGGCTCGGTATCCCCAACGAGTACGCCGCGCGTAAGACCCTGGAGCAAGCCAACCGATACTCCCTGCCGCGAATCAGGTACGTCTATCGCCAGCTACTGGAGACAGACCTGGCCATCAAGACGAGTAAATACGAACCCGAGCTGGCCCTCAGCATCCTCGTTACCGAACTGTGCCAGCAACGCCCGGTACAAACAGACCATGCCTTACGCTGAAGAGTCACCCCGACCGACAGGACACGGTAAGGGAACCGGGGTTCCCGGTATACCGGCATCCCCCTTCAATGAGTCCGTTGCGGACTATGATGCCTGGTACGATGGAGCAGGCAGGCTCGTCTTCGAAACCGAATTACGGTCTTTACGGAAGGTACTGCCCTCACTTTCCAGGCCGTGGCTCGAAGTAGGCGTGGGGACGGGCAGATTCGCTCAAGCACTGGGGATAGGGACCGGGGTCGACATTGCCGTTAAAATGATTGAAGTCGCATCCCAACGGGGCACAGCCGTGCTCCTGGCCCGCGGAGAGCAACTGCCGTTTGGTGACCGGTGTTTCGGTGCGGTGTTCCTGATAACCACCATGTGCTTTATAAAACAACCCTTGTCCATCCTGCGCGAGGTGCACCGCGTTCTCGTACCCGATGGAAAACTGGTACTGGCCGTAATGCCCTCTCATAGTACCTGGACACAATTATACGAAGAGATGAAGCCCCAGGGGCACCCACTGTACACCCATGCTATTTTTCGGAGCCATGATGAGTTGATAAACCTCATCGAGCGGGGTGACTTCTCCGTGCAGAATACTTTCTCAACCCTCCTCCAGGGGCCGGACAAAGTAACACATGCGGAATCGCCACAGACTGGTTTCCGCATCGGAGCCGGGTTCGTCGTCATCGTGGCCGGCAAACACTCAGGGCAGGACTGATACTGGGCCATACCGGAGGTCTGTTGACACGCCAGCCGAGTCGCAGTACAATATTAGTTGAGAATGAGAAACATTCGCAATCCGGACAAGGCAATAGCAGGATACCCTCTCACCGCCCAGCGACAACGGCTCCTGGAGCTGATACGCAATGCCGGCGGACATATTGACGCCAAGGAACTGTACCGTCGTGCCAGCAGCGCCGATACGTCTATCAGCCTGGCTACGGTGTACCGGAGCCTGCGCCTGTTCCAGGAGCTGGGACTGGTTGATGAACAGAGACTGGGCTGGTCAAGCCACCACTACGAGATACGCAGTCATGCCGAACACCAGCATTTCGTCTGCCATGAATGTGGCAGAGTGATAGAGTTCCAGACTCCCCTTATCGGTAAACTGGTCAGGAGCATACAGCAGGAGCAGGGATTCAACGTTACCAGGACCGAGTTCTATCTCGAAGGGCAGTGCCGGCAATGTTGTAAGGATAAGAGAGAGGACATCTGAACTGTGGTCCAGGACAGGATTAGGCAGCTTGAAGAGGAGATAGCCGACCTCAAGGCGAGGTGGCCGGCACACTCGGTGAGACCCTCTATGCTGCAACAACTGGAGGAACTAGAGGAGGCGCTGGAGAAGGCGAAGCAGGTGAAGGCCGAGAGTGCCTGAGAAGATGGCCCTGGTGGACTTCCCGAAGTGCCACCCGGAGTACTGCAAGGATGGAGTCTGTCTCGCCGCCGAAGCGTGCCCCCGCAAGCTAATCAAACAGGAGCATCCCGGAGAGATACCGATGACCAACCCGTCCCTCTGCCAGGCGTGTGGAGATTGTGTCCGTGCCTGTCCCATGAAGGCTATCCGGACAGTAATGATGTAAGCACCTTAGACATGACAGGAAAGATACTAAAGAAAGCAACAAGCAGCGTGTCATACGACGACACTATAGACGAACAGACTTGTCTTCGTCAGGAGACCCGGCGTGCCCTGAAGGGTTTCAGCCGTAAGAGACGTAACCTGATTCCCATCCTGCAGAAGGTCCAGGGAAGGCTCGGATACCTTCCTCTTGAGGCTATGAAAGAAATCGCTGAATTTCTCGGCATACCGGAGATAGACGTCTACGGAGTGGTAACATTCTACAACCAGTTCCGCCTCAACCCGCCGGGAAATCACGCTATCAGGGTGTGCCTCGGTACAGCCTGTCACATGAAGGGTGGTTACATCACGCTGGATGCCTGGAAACGGCGACTGGAGATAAACGAGGGCGAGACTACGCCGGACCGCGAGTTTGACCTTGACACCGTGGCCTGCGTAGGCTGCTGTACCATGGCACCGGTGACCGTAGTTGACGATATTCCTGAAGCCAAAGTGGAACCTACAAAGGTAGATGGGATACTGCTCAAGTTCAAGCTTGAGAGAGAATCCGAGGAACAGAAAGACCAGTGAAGGAAATCATATCATCCGATATCGCCTCTTCTTTCCAGGAGTTAAAGGCACGTGCCGAATCCCGCTGGAGAGAGATGTTTAACTCCGACAAACCCGTAATACTGGTCGGTACGGCTACCTGCGGTCGTGCTGCCGGTGCCCTGGAAGTTCTTCATACACTCAGGGCGGAATTGAGAAGGCAGGGGCTGGACTGCCCCGTTATTGAGGTTGGCTGCATGGGCCACTGCTACGCTGAGCCACTGGTGGTGATTCACAAGCCGGGGTACCCTGCAATCTGCTACGGCTTCGTCAATCCGGTTATTGCCGAGAGGCTGGTCAAAGAGTTTATCGCCGGCGATAACGCCTGCCTGGAATTCGTCCTCGGCGCGATGGAAGAGAACGACCTCATCCCCAGTTTCGCCGATTTCCCCCGCGCCGGCTACGAGAAAAAGGTGGTACTGAGGAACTGTGGGCACATTGACCCCACCGATATTGACCACTATATTGCCAGCGGCGGTTACTCAGCACTGGACAAGGCGCTCCGGATGTCTCCCGAGGATATCATCGACAAAGTGAAAACATCGGGACTGAGGGGCAGGGGTGGGGCTGGTTTCGCCACCGGAATGAAATGGGAGATATGCCGTCAGGCGCCTGGAAAGCCACGGTACTTAGTCTGTAACGCCGATGAGGGCGACCCGGGTGCTTTCATGGACCGGTCAATCCTGGAAAGCGACCCTCACTCCGTGATTGAAGGGATGGTCATCGCCGCCCACGCTATTGGAGCACGCCACGGCTACATCTACGTCCGCTCCGAGTACCCGCTGGCGGTGAAGCGGGTGCGGACTGCCCTCCGCCAGTCTCGCAAAGCTGGCTTCCTCGGCAGATATATTCTGGGGAGCGATTTCAGCTTCGATATCCGCCTGTTTAAGGGCTCCGGAGCCTTTGTCTGCGGCGAGGAGACGGCGCTGATTGCCTCACTGGAAGGGAAAGCAGGAATACCCCGCCACCGCCCGCCCTACCCGCCGACCAGCGGCCTCGACGGAAAGCCCACCATCGTCAACAACGTTAAGACCCTGGCCGCGATACCGCCCATTATTAAGAATGGCGCAGAATGGTTTACCGGCATCGGCACGGAGAAGACCAAGGGTACCGCCGTCTTCGCCCTGGCCGGCAAGGTGGTCAACACCGGGCTCGTGGAGGTCCCCATGGGCACCACACTGCGGCAGGTCATCTTCGACGTCGGCAGCGGCATCCCCGGCGGAAAGCAGTTCAAGGCAGTCCAGATTGGCGGGCCTTCCGGTGGTTGTCTACCGGAATCGGCGCTGGACCTGCCTGTCGACTTCGATTCGTTGACCGAAGCCGGTGCCATGATGGGCTCCGGGGGGATGGTAGTCCTCGATGAGGACGATTGCATGGTGGAGATTGCGCGCTATTTCCTCGAATTCACCCAGCGGGAGTCATGCGGCAAGTGCACCTTCTGCCGTCTCGGGACCAGACAGATGCTGGCTATACTCGACGACATCACCCGGGGACAGGGCAGGGATGAAGATATTGACACGTTGATGATACTGGCTGAGGCCATAAGAGCCGGCTCTCTCTGTGGTCTGGGGAAAACGGCACCCAATCCGGTGCTGACCACGCTGCGTTATTTCGAGGACGAGTACCGGGCCCACATCAGAGAGGGACGCTGCCCGTCACTGATGTGTCGCGACCTTATAGCCTACTATATCCTGCCGGATAAGTGCGAGCGTTCCTGCGACGCCTGCGTGGGCAGCTGTACCGTGGAAGCCATATCCCCCAATCGGAAGAGGATTAAGGTCATCGACCAGGACAAGTGCGTGAAATGTGATACCTGCCGGACCGCCTGCCCACCGCAGTACGATGCCATAGTGAAATTATCGCCGCCCAGTGAAGTACCCGCTGCGGCAAAGTAGACACATGAAGACAATATCTCTGACAATTGACGGCCAGAAAATAACCGCCAACGAGAGTGAAATCCTTCTCTGGGTTGCCCTCGATAACGGGTTCTATATCCCCAACCTGTGCGCCATGAGGGACGATCACGAGCCGATGGCTGCCTGTCGGTTGTGCTTTGTTGAGGTAGCGGGCAGGGACAGACCGGTCACAGCATGCACCGAGACGGTCACTGAAGGCATGACAGTCAATACCAGAGGAGATAACGCTCTCAGTCTGGCCCGTCAGGGCTTTGAGCTTCTCATGGCGTCTCACGCCCTGGACTGCGCTCACTGCCCCAGGAATGGTTCCTGCGAACTACAGAAGATAGCCCGGCACCTCCACGTGAAACTGAAGTCAAAACACCTCAGAAAGCTGGAACGCAACCTTCCCATCGACACAAGCCACCCCTTGTTCGTCTATGACGCCAACAAATGCGTGCTGTGCGGACGGTGTGTCCGGGTGTGCCGGGAGCACTCCGGTACCGGCGTACTCGGCTTTGCCCACCGGGGCTTCGAGCGGCGGGTCACCACCTTTGCCGATGGACCAATGGACACTTCAGGATGCGACCACTGTACCGAGTGCATAGCAGTCTGCCCGACCGGGGCTCTGGTACTCAAGGAAGAGCAACCACCGAAGGCCGGGGCAACGGTCTAATAATCAGTCCTTCCGGTCAATATCAAGGGAGCGGATACCGTTATTTACAGTTACCCGCTCCCTAATATTTATCCTGAAACTCCCGGAGTAGCTCTAGCTCTTGCCAATTCGGAACATCTTGGTTCCGCAAGTTGGGCATACACCTTGAGTTGCTGGCTTGCCGTTCTTCATGGTGATGGGCTTGGCGTCTTTCATTTCACGCTTGGCACGACATTTCACACAGTATGCTTCCATCAACCCGACCTCCTTTCATTACTAGGTCTGCATGATAAACTATTTATCCCTTGTCTGTCAATACCTTCAGACGGCTTTTCTGCCACAAATATCAGGTTTTACGCTTAATTTGGGCATGATTCGTGCTGGCCTGCCTGATTGAGGATGAGAATACTGCCTCAATGGCAGTCTTTGGGAGCCTGGAATACACCAGAACGCCCGGAACAGCGTACTTCTCCCGGGTAAAGCAGTCCGGAGGCTCAGACTCACTACCTCGCCAAGCAGAGGTCTATCGCCCGACGGTACATCTCAATGGGGACCGCCCCAACGAGTGGAAGCCGGCCGCCGATTATCGCCAGGGGAACCCCCCAGCCCTCGTACTCACTCCGGCCTTCTTCGTATTCGGCCAGGACCTCGTTCTCCTGTGAGCCGCTACTGTAATCTGCCCGGAACCGCTCAACATCAAGTCCGGCATCCGCGGCCAGGCTGGTCAGGACTTCCCCATCACTGATATCACGGCAGTCCCGGAAGAATGCCTTGAAGACAGCATCGTGGAAACGCTCGAACGCCTCTTTGCCCTGGAGTAAGGCGCACTTACCCGCTATCTGGGCCGGCATGCTGGAGGAAGGATAGGGCAGATTATCATCCCAGTGCCGGAATACCTCTTCTTCGTTGTTGGCACGCTCACGGGCCTCGGTACTGTGTGGCGAAATCAGCCTCCCCGGTATATTCTCAATCAGCAGGGGGAAGCTCTTCCAGGTGATGTTGATACTGTCACCGTACCGCTCTTTGACTCTCTGCAGCCGAACTGCCGCGACATAGCACCAGGGTCAGATGTAGTCCGAATAGACGGTTATCCCGACGGGCGCATTCATCACAATACAGCCTTAATTCAGTTCCAGGTTCAGGTTCCCCATGAACGGGTTTCGCCTGGGCTCCCCCGCCGCCTGCCAGTAGGCCAGCGCCCGGTCAATCTCCGCCAGCACCTTTTCCTTCTCCTCAGGGAACTTACCGTCGACCTCCCCCAGGTAGAAATTCCAGGCGAAATCGCTGGTAATCAACTCGGAGGTCACATCAAGGGCCTCCACAAACACACGTATTTCCTTCAGAACACCTTCGATAGACTGGACGTGGTATTCTTCGCGCCGGGCCTTCTCGTGTATCGGTGTCCCCGGAGCAGGATGGAAAGTACGCAGCCTGATGAACCGGGGATTGACCTCATTCAGCACCCGGGCCGAGTTCAGGGCATGCTGCTCCCAGCGCTCCCTGCCTCCCAACCCCGGCATAACGTACTCCGAGACCTCAAAACCAGCCTCGACCGCCTTCCTGCCGGCCTGTATCTGCTCCTCAGCGGTAACGCCCTTCTGAATATAGGCCAGGAGCTCGTCATCTCCGGTTTCCAGTCCGATGTGGAGTCGGGAAAGCCCCGCATCTCGCAACCGCTTCAGCTCTTCGGGCTTCTTCCGGTAAACGGTCTTTGCCCGGGCGTAGGTACACACCTTTTCCAGCGTGGGAAACGTCCCGCAGAGAAACTCCAGTATCCCGGCAAGAGGCTCGGTCTTCATTATCATGCTGTCCGAGTCCTGCAGAAATGCGTTCCTGACACCGTCATCCTGGAGCCAGAGGATACCGTTGAGCTGGGCAACCTGACCAACCGTATAACCGCCGCGTTCCGACCAGCGGTATGTTTCCTCCACCAGCCTCCGGACAGCCAGGATTCCCTCCTTAACCTCCTCGATGGGACGTATCCGGAACTTCTGACCCTTGAAGACGGAGCAGAACTCGCACCGGTTCCAGGGGCAGTTCTCCGTGACCCTTACCAGCAGCGAATACGCCTCGGAAGGAGGCCTGATTGGACCGACCATGTACGGCATGCTCATTTGTGGTTACCCAAAATTACCTTATCGCTACAAGTCTACACACATGATACATCACCGGCTACTGACAGACAACGACGAGACTCCCCTGTTACGGCGCGGGCACTTTCTCCGCCAGCACAAAGAGATGCCTCCATTCCCTGCACCGGTTGACGCAGACAAGCCCCACGGCCTATAATTAAGTCTGGTCACACAACTACTGCCGGTACCATGCAGCAGGTCCGCAGACCCACCAGAGGAAGTATCCCACACGTTCCCGGGAGGCAGGGAGCCAGGGCAGATGCAGATAAATGTTTCCCAACAGCTCAAGGAAGCCATCGGTTCAACACGAAGCTACGATGTAGACGCAACGGTTGATATTGCCAACCAGGAGAGTCACGTCGAGGGTAGATTTAGTCTGGTCCGCACCGACCGGGGAATCCTGGCCCGTGGTACCTTGCGTACAGAGATTGCGGTCACCTGCAGTCGCTGCCTGCGTTCGTGCCCCCTGGCACTAACCCTGGATGTTGAGGAGGAGTACTATCCCACAACGGATGTGCTCACCGGAGCACCTCTGTCCCTGCCGGACCAGTCCGGTTACTTCACCATTGATGAACATCATATCCTTGACCTTACCGAGGCAATACGCCAGTACGCAGTACTGGCTATCCCGATGAAGCCGCTGTGCCAGGAGAATTGCACCGGTCTATGCCCCACGTGCGGTCACAACCTCAACCTGGGACCGTGTGACTGTCCACAGCAGGAAATCGACCCCCGCTGGAGCGGACTACGCAAATTGGCCATGGCCGACAACACCTGAAAATGACTAACGATGCCTGACTATGCCCGAGGGGCATAGTCAGGGGAAAGAAAGCGAGTAGACTATGGGAGCCCTTCCAAAGAGAAAGATTTCCAAGGCACGTAAGGGAAGAAGGCGCAGCCATGACCAGCTGTCCGCCCCAGCCCTGGTAAGCTGCCCACAGTGCCACAGTCCGAGACTGCCACACCATGTCTGTCCCACGTGCGGCAGCTATGCAGGACGGGAAGTCGTCGAAGTCAAGAGCCCGAAGCCGAAGACCAGCTAGGGGAGGCCAGGCCTTGCTCAGGACCGCAATCTGTGACCTTTTCGGCATAGAGCATCCCATCATCCAGGGAGGGATGGCTCACCTCGGTACCGCCGAGCTTGTCTCGGCGGTCTCCAATGCCGGAGGGCTGGGCATTATCGGTGCCGGCTACTACCAGCCTGACTGGGTCAGGCAGCAGATACACCTCACCCGGGAACTCACCGACAGGCCCTTTGGCATCAACCTCCCGCTGACATCGCCGTATGCTGACGAGGTTATCGCCATAATCCTCGAAGAGAAGGTATCCGTGGTCACCACCGGCGTCGGAGACCCCACGGCATTTGTGCCCGCTCTCAGAGAACTGGGGATGAAGGTAATGCCGGTCGTGGCCGGCGTCAGGCCGGCACAGCGACTGGAGGAAGCCGGTGTCGATGCTATCGTTGCCGAGGGCATGGAATCGGGAGGGCACATCGGGGAAACGACGACGATGGCACTGGTGCCCCAGGTGGTCGACAGTGTCAGCATACCGGTGATTGCCGCCGGAGGTATTGCCGATGGGCGCGGTCTGGCGGCAGCACTGGCCCTCGGTGCCCAGGGTGTACAAATCGGGACGCGATTCGCCTGTAGCGAGGAGTCCGTTGCCCACCCCCGCTACAAGCAGAAGGTCCTGGAGGCCCATGACCGGTCCACGGTCATCACCGGCCGCACTACCAGCCTGCCTCTCCGTAGTCTGAAGAACAGCCTTACCGAGCAGTTCCTGGCACTGGAAGAGTCCGGGGTCTCGTCCGAGGAACTGAGTATGTTTGGCGAGGGCAGAATGCACCTCGGTCTGATTGACGGCGATGTCGACGATGGTTCGCTGCTGGCCGGGCAGATTGCCGGCATGATACATGAAATCAAGCCGGTCAGGATAATCATAGAAGAGATGGTGGCTGAAGCTGAAGCAGTGATAGCGCGCCTCAGAAGCCTGCAGACAGGTGGCTAATAATGGCCGATACAAAGAGAGTGGCTTATGTCTTTCCGGGGCAGGGTTCCCAGTCCGTCGGCATGGGACGTGACCTGTACGAGAGCTATCCCGCGGCGAGAACAGTTTTTGAACAGGCCGACGAAAGGCTGGGGTTCTCTCTCTCCGGGCTTTGCTTCGAAGGACCGGAGGACGAGCTCCGCAAGACAGTCAATGCGCAACCGGCACTGGTCACGGTGAGCTTTGCCTGTCTGAAGGCGGCCCAGGAAACAGGCAAGGGTCTGCCGCCACCAGCCTTTGTGGCCGGCCACAGCCTCGGGGAGTACACCGCGCTGGCTGCGGCAGGCGTGCTTGACTTCGCCGATACCGTTTACCTCGCCCGCGAGAGGGGCCGTCTGATGTACCAGGCCGGGCTGGAACGACCCGGCACGATGGCGGCAATCATCGGACTGGATGAAGCGGTGTTATCCGAAATATGCCAGGAAACAGACACCCGGTTAGCCAATATCAACTGCCCCGGACAACTGGTAATCAGCGGGGCCACTGACAATATTACCAGAGCGGTAGAGATGGCCAGCGAGAAGGGTGCATCCCGCGCTATTCCTCTTCAGGTGAGTGGTGCTTTCCATACCCCCCTGATGCAGCCGGCCGTAGACGGAATGGCCGAGATTATTCCCACCCTGACCTTCCGTGAGCCCGCTGTACCCATAATCGCCAATACTTCCGCCCTCCCGATGACGTCTGCGGAGGCAGTCAAGTCAGAGCTACTGGAACAGCTATGCAACAGCGTTCAGTGGCAGGGTTCCATCGAGTACATGATTAAGAACGGCATTACCAGCGTCATCGAAATCGGGCCCGGCAGGGTGCTTACCGGTCTGATGAGGCGCATAGACCGAAGCGTGGAGACGCTGAACATCGGGGACGTCGGAGCCGTCCAGGCACTCACAGAGCAGTCCTGACAGACCCTCTTGCCCCTCAGTAGTCCTGACGCTTTCAACAGCGGGTGAATCCGAAGTCGCAATGTACTATACTATTGGTACGCAACGTACTATCAGTACGCAACGTCTCGGGCTGCCCTCATGGCCGCCCCGAGCCAGGAAATAGAGTTCAAGGAGCAGCAAATGGATCTTTCCGATAGGGTAGCTATAGTCACCGGCAGCGGACGCGGTATCGGGGCGGCTATCGCCCTGAAACTGGCTGAAGTCGGTGCCACCGTCGTCATTAACGACGTCGGTGATATGGGACCGGCTGAAGCCGTTGCCGAAGAAATCAGGAAAATGGGACGGCAGAGCCTGGTGATTCCCGCCGATATCAGCGATTCAAGTGAAGTCGCCCGTATGGTAGAGACTGTCACCAGTAACTACGGGAAAATCGATATCCTGATAAACAACGCCGGTATAACCAGGGACCAGCTCATAATGCGCATGTCGGATGACGATTGGGACAGCGTGCTTGGCGTCAACTTGAAGAGCGTATTCCTCTGCACCCGGGCGGTACTGAGACCCATGATGAAGCAGCACTGGGGGAGAATCGTCAGTATTGCCAGCATCGTCGGTCTCATCGGGAATGCGGGACAGGCGAACTACGCCTCAGCGAAGGCGGGTATCATCGGTTTCACCCGCACCGTCGCCAAGGAAGCAGCCTCCCGCGGGATTACGGCCAACGCGGTAGCTCCCGGCTTCATAGACACCCCGATGACGCAGCACTTACCCGAAGAGCGCAGGCAGGCTATGGCCGACCAGATACTACTCGGCTACCTGGGCACCCCCCGGGATGTCGCCGAAGCGGTGGCTTTCCTCGCCTCCGAGGAAGCGCGCTATATCACCGGGCAGGTACTCACGGTAGATGGGGGAATCTCGCTGGGGAAGATGTAAGTAGTCTCAAACAAAGGGCAAGAAAGAAAGGGGCAGGGCTAACGCCCTGCCCCCCTCTTAGGTTAGAGTGAAAGCTCAGGCTACCACTTTCCGAGACCCGGTCCAGATGGAGATATGTACTGTGCACCATGAACTCCACTCCCCGGGTCATTCTCAATCTGCTGGATGATGGCGAATTCACCCCAGATAACCGGACCGATCTCAGTGCCATCCGCAGTGTACCACGTTCCACCGTCCACATAGGCACCAACCGGAGCGGCCACTATCTTGACGAAGTAGTTCCACTTGATTACTTCGCCATCGAGCTCATAGGTGCCTGACTGGTGATTGGTCAGCCAGGCTCCCGAGCCGATGTAGCTGGGATACCCTGCGTGCCTGTCCAGCAGACCATCGTCATCACAGTCCCTGTTGCTCAGCCAGGCATCGTTCCACTTCATCATCAGGCGGACATCTCTGTAGTCCTGGCACCAAGCTGCGTCACGGTAGGAATCACAGTAGAAGCCATTGAACAGGTGGGCCTGGTAATTGTAGCCCCACTCATCAAAGCCCACGGTGATGACTACCCCGTCAGACCTGAGCAACGTGCCATCCTGAATCGTGGTGCAATCACACTTCTCTGGTTTGCCTTTTTCGTTCCCAGCCGCCGTCGGCAGTGCCAAAAGACTGAGCAACAACACCGCCGTAACCACACCCAGAATAATCCTCTTCATTTTCTTCTCACCTCATTTTCTTGCATTTGCGGGTAGCTCCTCAAGTGGGAGCGTATCCGGGTTCCTTTGTGGTCGGGTGCAGGGTTCGTTTCCCTTTAGACATCACCGCCCTTTGCTGCGGGCAAGTATACCGTTGTCAACTTTTACGCAAGTGTTCAGTAGTGATGCGGACATCAGCATGGCACAACTCTACCAGTTTGTCAATAGCTGAGAGGCTCTATTTACTCCGGTAATACCCGTTACTGACAGAAGGCCGGAATTGACCTCGTACCGCACTTCTGCTAAAGTCAGTTAGTAGGACAGACAGACGAGGGGACTACCAGCATGCCGGGAGCACGGCGTAGAGCAAGAATGGTCGCCTTCCAGGCCCTGTGCGAAATCAGCTCCGCCGGGCATAATGCGGAAAAGGCCCTGGATCACCTCCTGGCTGAAAGCGACCTCTCAGAGGCGAACAAGGACTTTGCCCGGGAACTCGTCAACGGCAGCACACGAAACCAGGAGCAAATTGACGAGCATATTCGGCGTTTTGCCTCTGCCTGGCCGCTGGAGCAGCTCTCGGTAGTTGACAGAAGCATACTGAGACTGGCAATATATGAAATGCTACTGGAGAGTAAGGTCCCGGTCAAGGTAGCCATTAATGAGGCAGTTGAACTCGCCAAGACATTTGGCAGTGACAGTTCTTCAAGGTTCGTGAACGGGGTCCTGGGTGCAGTGAGCACTCTCGTCAGCAGATGACTAATTTCCGGAAGGAGGTAGAAAGTGGCAACTATACTAGAACGCGTACGGAAGATAGTCGCGGAGCAACTCGGCGTTGGTGAGAGCGATGCGCTGCCTTCGTCCAGTTTCGTCGATGACCTGGGCGCCGATTCTCTGGACCTGGTAGAGCTGGTAATGTCTCTCGAGGAGGAGTTCAGTACCACGGACAAGAAGGTCGAGATACCTGACGAAGACGCCGAGAAGATTCTCACCGTTCAGAACGCCGTAGACTACATTACTGACCTGGGTATTAAAGACGAATAGTCGAGGAGCCGTTGTGATAAGAGCGGTCTTTTTCGACTGGTTCGGCACACTGGCGCAATATCATCCGCCCCGCGAGCAACTACTAAGCCAAGTTCTTGAGGAGCTTGGCTTAAACGTGTCACCTGATGATATCCGGCCCGCCCTGGTGGTCGCAGACAGGGAGTTCTACGAAGAGAACGCTGCTGCGTCATGGCAGGACATGACTGGCGAGGAGCGGACGAACATGTTTATCCGCCAGCAGCAAAGGATGCTGGCAAGGGCCGGTGTCCAGGTCTCAGGAGATATGCCCTATAAAATCTTAGCCCGGACGCGCGAATTGTACGCCGGGCTCAAATTCGTCCTCTTCGATGACGTGCTGGACACCATGAAAGCCCTGAAGAAACGCGACCTCACCCTCGGTCTGCTGACCAACCTCAACCGGGATATAAACTCACTATGTCGTGAACTGGGCATGGAGCCCTATCTTGATTTCACGGTAACTTCCGCTGAAGTGGGAGCGGAAAAACCCCATCCCCCTGTGTTCCTTGCCGCCCTGGAGCACGCTTCCGTGACCGCTGAACAGGCACTGCACGTCGGTGACCAGTACAGTGTCGACGTCGTCGGTGCCAGGAACCTGGGTATCAACCCGGTACTCCTCGACCGCGACGATGTCTACCCGGAAGTGAACGACTGCCCTCGAATCCGCACGCTAGGCGAAGTGACCGCTTACCTCGACTAGCCACACTCGCCCCGCCAGGAATTATCCGGGTGTATTCCAGCCACACAATCACTGCTACTATTAACCGCTTTTCCCGGCTATACCGCCCCAGGCAGGAGCGCCCCCTGAAACCTTCAGGCTATGGTCCCTTCTTCTTTGAGTCGCGCGATATCCTCCCAGCTATAGCCCAACTCCAGAAGAATCTCCTCAGTGTGCTGGCTGAACTCCGGAGACGGGAGTCGGTAGGTGGCCGGGGTCTCACTGAGATTAACGGGATTGGCGATTACCTTCATCGGCCCGTATGTCGGGTGGTCAACGGGCAGGAACATGTTGTTCGCCTCTGCCTGGACATCATTGACAACATCCACGGTGTTTTGCATGGGAGCGTATGGCAACCCGACCAGGTGAGGTGTCCATTCATCCAGAGTCCTGGTGAGAAAGGCGTCTCGCAGGATAGAGTATAGCTCACCGTTGTTCTCGGTCCTGGCCTCACTTGATATAAACCTCGGGTCTTCCTCAAGGTCAGGGCGCTCGATTACGCGGCAGAACTCCGCCCAGAACCGGTCCGACTGCAGCGCATTGAAACCGATTACCTTGCCGTCTTTCGTGGTGTAACGATTCGCCAGGGGATTGGGTGAGTTCTCACGATAGAACTCGCCGAGACGGGTTATTGCTTCCTGGGCTTCACCGATAAGCTCGTCCCGGCGCTTCTTCAGCTCTTCATCCAGCACCTCGGGGGGATTGAGCCTGTACTCCACGATATCCTGCCCGGTAGCCAGGGCGGCCGAAACGTCGAAGGTCAACTGGTAGATGCCGGTATGCAATAAGGAAATGTCAATCTCCTGGCCTATCCCGGTCTTGTCACGGTGGTAGAGGGCCATCACAATGCCGAAGGCAAGCCCGAGACCGGCAACAACATCACCGAACGCCGGTCGTGGGGCTGGTCCCGAGAGTCCGGGGACGGTCAGAGTGCTTGTAACCCCTGACCTCCCCCAGTAGACGGTGGTATCATAGGCCGGGGTCTCACGGTTGGGCCCTTGTTTGCCGTGCCCGGTCAGGCAGCCGTAGATGATCTTCGGGTTGATGCGACGCAGGGCATCGTAGCTCACCCCGTGTTTCTCCTTCTCCGGGAGACGCAGGTTGGTTACGAAGACATCCGTCTCTTTGACTAGCTGGTAGATTATGCTCCGCCCCGACTCATGGGAAATGTCCACCGCCAGGCTGCGCTTGTTACGGTTGAAGGCTTCCCAGTTGTAGTTGATTTCAGAGGGTACACCGGCACCGCCACCAAATCCCGCCTGAAGCGCCCTCCAGGAATCGCCCCTGGTGGCGTGCTCCACGTGAATCACATCCGCACCAAAGTCACCCAGATGCCGGGCACACATGGGTACAGCGGCCACCTGGGAAACGTCCAGAACCTTGATACCTTCCAGTACAGCCTTCATCCCGGTTCTCTCCAATCTTCTTTATCATTCATTGGTTAGATACGAGTTGTAGCAGCATGACATCCCTAAAACATGCCCCCCTGCTGCTCCGGCAGGGCTTCGGTACCGATTATGCCGAGCTCTTCGAGCTCGGTAATCTCCTCCTCAGACATGCCGAGTATTCCCCCAAAAACATAACGGTTGTGCTCACCGAGGCACGGAGCGGGCATCCGTATACTCCCCGGTGTCCTGGAGAACCGGGCGTACATGCCGACATAGGGATGCGTGCCCGCTTCGGGGTGGGTGACTGTCTCAAAGATGCCCCGTTCGTTTAGATGTGGTTCCTCGGTCAGTTCCCTGGCGTTGAGAACCGGCCCAGCGGGGACGTCTGCCGGTTGCAGGATGCGCATTACATCGTAATGGTCATGCTGCACAGTCCAGTCCTCAATCAGCCTGTCCAGTTCATCCTGGTGGCGGTACCTGCTCGACAGGTCTGAGAACCGGGTATCCCCTGTCCAGGGTGGCTGCTCCAGCGCCTGACAGAACCGCTCCCAGACTGCGTCTGAAGAGACGGCAATCACCACCCAGCTATCTTCACCCCGGCATCGGTAGCAGCCGTGGGGTGCCATTGAGGGGTGGCGGTTGCCCATCCGTTCACGTACCCGACCGTTCATCGTGTAGTCCATCACGGAATCCGCGTTGAACGAGATAAGACCTTCTACCTGTGAGAGGTCAATATGCATTCCCCGGCCGGTTCGCCGGCGGTAGTGCAGGGCCGACAGGACAGCAAAAGCAGCGTTCATACCGGACAGTGGGTCACCGTAGGACAGCCCGCTCTGCAACATCGGCTCTTCACCGGGATAACCGGTGAGATACGCCATACCGCTCATGCAGTCTATCGTCTGCCCGAAGGCAATATGGTCCCTGTCCGGGCCGGTCCTGCCCAGGGCCGGCAATGACATCATGATGAGCCGGGGGTTGATTTCAGTGAGCACCGGGTAATCAATATCCAGGCTTTCCATGACCCTGGGGCTGTAGTTCTCCAGGACAACGTCACTGATTTCAACCAGCTTCCTGAAGACCTCTTTGCCCCGCCCGGTACGCAGGTCAAGCGTGATTCCATACTTGTTCCGGTTCTGCAGGTTGAAACCGGCTGAACGATTGTACGGCTTTTCAACGGATGCCAACTCCGGCATCCGCTCAATAAGTATTGGTGTAACCCTGGCAGGCCCTCGCCACGGGTCGATGTGCCCCAGCGATTCTATCTTGATTACCTCAGCCCCCATGTCGGCCAGTAACCGGCTGCCCATGGGTCCGGCAAACCACATGGAGAGGTCAAGTACCCGCAGTCCTTCCAGCGGCAGTCCAGGCATTTTCCCTATCCCTCCGCGAGGCGCAGAATCGCCTAAATAACGCCCGTCTCTCGCAGCTTCACCAGGTCTTTATTATTGTAACCGAGACGACGGCAGTAGATTTCCTCGTTATGCTCACCCAGCAGCGGTGCCGGCTTTAATTCATAAGGCAAATCACCCAATCCAAACTGGGCACCGGGATACCGGACCTTTCCGGTAAAGGGATGCTCAACATCTACGAAATAGCCTCTCTCGTTGAGATGCTCAGAGTTGAGTAACCGGTCGGCTGCAGCTGGTATTCCGAAAGGAATCCTCCGTTTCTGCGCTTCGCTCAGCAACTCCTCCTGGTCGTGCTCGAGTAGCCAGGGAATTAACGTAGCAATAAGCTCGTCCACATTCTCGGTGCGGTGGATTCTGGTAAGGAACCTCTCGTCGCTGGCTAGCTCCGGTTTCCCCATCCACTCACAAAGGGATTGCCACTGGCTATTCGTAACGGCGATAGCCCCGATATAGCCGTCCCGACAGGGTAGTATCGAACCGGGTGGGGGCAGTACCATATTACCGATTCTGCCGGTAATCCTCTCGTGGTAGTGATATATTTGCGTAATATTCATCTGGATGTAGAGCACGGCATCCATCAGGGATATATCCACGTGTTGTCCGACTCCGGTCAATTCCCGACCATGAAAAGCGGTCATTGTCCCGACACCTCCGAAGAGACCGCTGACAAACTGCGCTTGGTTCCCGCCGGGTTTAAGTGGCTCGCGGCCCGGATGGCCGATGATGCTCATCCAGCCTCCCATGGCATCGGCAACAATCTCGGTGGCCTTGTAGTCCCGATAAGGACCGGTCTGCCCGAAGTTGGAAATGGAGGTCATAACCAGACCGGGGTTTATCCTCTCCAGGCTCTCGTAGTCCAGGCCCAGAGACGGCATCACCCTGGGGTTGAAGTTCTCCACGAGGATGTCAGCGTCCGCCACCAGTTCCCTGAATATTTTTATCCCGGTCTCAGATTTCAGGTTCAGAGTGACACCACGCTTGTTGGTGTTCAGGTAGAGAAACAGGCCACTCTTTTCCGGATGAGGGTCATCCTTGTAGAAGGGACCAATCCTCCTGGCGCCGTCACCGGTACCGGGCCTCTCCACCTTGACCACCTCGGCGCCATAGTCGGCGAGCAACTTGGTGCAGTAGGGCCCGGCAATGTAGTGAGTTACATCCAGTACCCTGACGCCGGACAGAGCCTGCTCCACAGTCTCTCCCTTCTCCGTTCCGTGGGAATATGTCAGAAACCGTCCCGCACGTGGGGACGGTCTTCCCTGGGGTGGGGTTACCCACGAGTATACCAATCGGTACTGGCTAAATCAAATTATGCGCATAATCAAATTATGCGCATTGAAAGGACGTGCGGAGTTCAGGTATAATGGCTATGTCTGTTTCAGACATAAAGTATTTTTCCGTGGTGGGTGTCGCCTAGCGGTTAAGGCGCCAGGTTGTGGCCCTGGAGATCGGGGGTTCGAATCCCCTCACTCACCCCATACAAACTGCCGCTATCGTGTCCGCCAGGTGCGGACATTCTACTTTTCAGCCAGTACATTTGCTGCCGTTGACTGACAGGGCAAGGGGAAACCCTTTGTTACCCGAAGATATACGCATCCCCGGCAGGACCGGTTGTCCCGATGGGACTTGCCCCACTATCTCATCTCACCTGTCGTTGCTAACCGGTAACCTTCTCGAGAAGTGCGTCCAGCGCCATGGTTACTGCAGAATCAGGTTTAGCGCCCCTCCCACCAGTAATGCGGTGGCAATCATTATTGCCACCGATTTGAGCATATTGACAACCCCAAGCTCTCTCAGAATAACTACAAATGTAGCCACGCAGGGGAAGAACATGGCCAGGACAACGCTGCCAATAACCAACTGGTTGGCACTCAATCCCAGGGGAGCGAGCATGCCCAGTGCTACATCTTTACGCAGGAAACCAATAACCAGGGCTGTCACAGCCTCCTTAGGCAGTCCCAGGAGACCGGTTACCACAGGTGATGCAAAATCAGCGATAGCATCAAATATCCCCAGGGTATAGAGTATATTTATTACCAGCACAGCACCCAGGATTATGGGGATAGCCTCTTTCAGGAAACCATTGACCCTCATCCACAGCTTCTGCAATACGGTCCGCCACGGTGGCATACGATAGGGTGGTATCTCTATCAGCAACTCGGGGCTGAATCCTCTGGCGAAGCGGTTTATTATTACTCCCAGAATAATCCAGACTACGAACAGTGTCCCAAAGACAATGGCCACATACTGCGCCCCCTGCTCCCCCACCAGGCCGAAAATCATTGCCTGCAGGGCAGCACAGGGTATGGCGATAGATATCAATGTTGCCGCAATGAATCTCTCCCTCTTGCTCTCCAGGATGCGGGTGGCCAGAACAGCCGGTACATTGCAACCCAGACCCAGCATACTCGGAATGATGGCATAGCCGTGCAAGCCCAGACGGTGCATCAGGGTATCCATCAGAACTGCCAGCCGGGGCAGGTAGCCTGTATCCTCGAACAAGCCCAGCACCAGATAGAAAGACATTATGTAAGGCAACACCATGCCAAAGGGGACAAAGAGTCCGGTGGTTAATAAGCCAAATGATTCAACAAAGTTGACTTCGCCACCGACAATCTCACCAATCAGGATATCATGGAAAAAGCCGGAACCGCCGAGGAGGTCACTTAACCTCAATACCACCGGCGCCCACAGAGTGTCAAACAGGGGCTCAAGCACATAACCGATGAGGTTTTCGCCGATGAAGCGGACTACCAGAAAGGCGACGACAAGAACAACTAAGGCTATGATGCCACCGGCTAATGGCTGCACGGTGGCATCCCCGAGGCGCTCCCGCCAGGTATGATGTCGATGAGTAATGCGTTGGACCTGGCTGATAATACCGCCGATAACAGCCCAGCGCTCATCATAGTTGCGGGCAGGAGTATCAGGTGAAGTTGCTCCGGCAATACTGGTAACGAGTTCCTTTATCCCCTGACCGGTTATCGCCACAGTGGGAATAACCGGCACCCCCAGTCGTTCCCTCAGTTTGTCCAGGTCAATATGTATTCCTCGATGTCCGGTCTCATCCCAGATATTGAGCGCCACTATCAGCGGTATGTCCCGTTCCAACAACTGCTGAGTCAGATAGAGATTTCTCTCCAGATTGGTAGCGTCAACCACATTTATGATTAAGTCTCCGGTGTCGAGCATCTCGGAGGCAATTTCTTCAGCCTCGCTGGTTGGTTCCAGCGTATAGGTACCGGGTACATCAATAACCTCGACCCTGTCTTCCCCCAGATTCATGAACCCCTGACTGTAGCCTACCGTGGTGCCAGGATAATTAGAAGCAATTACCCGGATGCCAGTCAGACGGGAGAAAACGACACTCTTGCCCACATTGGGGTTGCCCATCAGCAGCACTCTCTTGATGCCAGTGCTCTTACTGCTATTGTTGGTTACCACGCTATGGCCTTTCATTCCGGGAGTCTATCGGTTCCACCACTATCCTGTTGGCCATGCCGAAGCCGATGGCTACCCGGGTACTACCGAACTGTGCCGTTACCGGTCCCCGCATGAATGAGGAACTAACCTTGGTAACTCTCAGTCCAGGTCTGATTCCCAGAGCACCAAGGCGCTTAATCACACCATGTCCGGACAGTATTTGTACCACTATTCCGCTCTGCCCGGTCTGCATTCGCGCTAGAGTTAGTTGCCCTTCACCCCGCCCAAATCCATGTCTGAACCGACCCTGAAATCCATGTCTGAACCTACCCCTGAATCCGAACATACACCGCATCCATTTCTCTGGTTACACCCAGTTTTCATATAGTTCCGATCAAACATAAACTGTGTCACAAAGAGCTTGACCGTACGCTATTCCCTCTCTTGACGACACTTCGGGCAATAGCCCGTCATTCTGATTTCGCTACTCGTAATATTAAAATCCCTGGCCTCTCTGACATTCTTCTTTATTAGGCTAGCTGATGGGTACTGAAATTCAACAACCCTGCCACACCCCAGACAAACCAGGTGGTGGTGCTGGGTAGACCGCTTCTCATAGTGGTGATGCCCCTCATCAATATGAAGCTCCTCTACTAGACCCAGTCTCTTGAACGTCTGAAGGGTACGATAAACGGTGGACAGGCTGAGGCGGGGGTTCTTCTCCCGGGCCCGACGATAAATTTCAGCGGCATCCAGGTGCCCCTGCCCCCGTTGTATCACCTGCAGTACCAGACGCCTCTGGTTGGTAACTCTCAACCCCGGTACGTCTAACGCTCTATGGGTCTTCTTTGTGGGCATCTTTCTATATCGCTAATGCGTCTCATTCCCAACTACCATTATAAACAACCAGTACAGCTATGTCAATTCCTGCTGCAAATCGGGTTATGCCACGTCACACGCTTCAGATAACACTGGACACCCACGGATAGCAGATACAGATAGTTGAATCAAGCGCGGGTTCTGAGTTGGATGTTGTCCAGCGCGAGTAGACAGGGTAATGATAGAACAAGGACCCTCCAAGCCAGCCCGATGAGTTCCCGGTGTACTGACCTGGAAAGTCCGTATTATACTATTGCTCAGCTAGTGTTGCCGGTAGACCTTCTTCCACGGCTCCTTTTTCATGACGAGGTAGTCCCTTATCGCCTCCTTCAGCGTATTCGAGGCAAGAAGGGCACAGTGCTCGCTGTCCTCAGGTAACCCACCCAGAGCATCCAAGATATCCCGCTGGCTAATCCTCTGGGCCTCGCCCGCAGTCCTGCCTTTCGTCATCTCGGTAACCATGCTGCCGGAAGCAATGGTTGTGCTACAGCCATCGGTCACGAAACTGGCATCACAGATTATGTTATCCTTTACCCTGAGCCACATTTCTATGGTATCGCCACAGGGGCCGGTCACTTTCGCATAACCGTCGGCGTCACCAGGATTACCGGTATTTCTCGGGTTCATGCTGTGGTCGATAACTGTCTCGGAGTAAATCTTCCTCATCTCCTGCTTGAGCAGTTCTTCGAGCTTCTCCCGTGATACCGCCACAGCACAACCTCCTGACTTATTCTTTATCGCCTGTTGTCGCCTCGGAAAGAGACTTACCCAGGCTATCTATTATCTCGGCGTTATATCGCTCAATATTCCCCTCGTCACATAGCTTTGCCAGCTCCGGGTCTATGGGCAACTGTCCCAGGAACGGTGCATTGGCTGCCCGGGCCATCTCCTCTCCCTGGCTGCTACCGAACAGCTCAATCTTCTTATCTATCTCAGGGACATATAGATAGGCCATGTTCTCGACTACTCCCAGGATTGGCTTCTCCATTTTCTGCGCCATGTTCACGGCTTTTCTGACGACCATTGCGGTCAGGTCTTGAGGCGTGAAAACAATAACTACGCCGGAAATGGGTAGTGTCTGCAGCACGGTAAGAGGAGCGTCAGCCGTTCCCGGTGGAAGGTCGATAATCAGGTAATCAAGCTTGCCCCAGAGCACCTCTTCCCAGAACTGGGTAATCGCTTTGCCGATGAGTGGACCACGCCAGATAACAGCGTCGTCCTCGCTGGGCAGAAGAAGGTTGATGGACATGACTTCAATCTCTGATTTTGACAGGACCGGTAACATGCCACTTTCGTTCCCGCCAGGCCGGGTATTGATGCCGAACATCCTGGGTATACTGGGGCCGGTGATATCAGCATCCAGGATACCTACTTCATAACCCAGTCGTTTCAGTGCGACGGCAGTAAGGCTGGCTATCAACGACTTACCTACACCACCCTTCCCGCTCATTATCGCAATAACATGACCAATCTCATTTAACTCAGCCGGCGTGGCCTCAACAAATTCTACTTCTACTTCACCAGCTTCGGGCAGCTTCTTCACGACTTCCACAACCTGGTCCGTAACCCAGTCCTGAGCGCCCGTAATTAGCCCCGTCGAAGCCAGAACAACCCTGACTTTACCATCAGTGATAGCTACCTCACGCACCAGATTCAGCCTGATAATACTGCGTTTGATAGCGGGTACAAGCACTCCCTCCAGGCTGTCTCTTACTTGCTCCTCAGTTACCATCTATACTCCTCTATTCCCATTTTCATCCTTTAGTGGTCACATATGTTATCTTCGGTAGCCAATTCGTCATTCAGGTAGCTCAGCACCGCCTTCTCCGGGTCACCTTCCTGGGCACCGATAACGACCTGGATGCGGTTCTGCTGGAAAAGGCCCTGGGCACGTGAGCCCATACCACCGGCAATTACTACCGAGACCCCCTGGTCGGCCAGCCACTGCGGAAGTAGACCCGGCTGATGGCCCGGTGACGGCATAAGTTCCTTCTTGAGTATCTCCTTTTTTTCTACGTCGACATCGAGCAGGGCAAAATGCTCACAGTGACCGAAGTGTGGTGATAACATACCATTGTTTACCGGTACTGCGTACCTCATAGGCACCTCCAAATTCCTCTAACCAATTATTAACTCGTGTTCCGGTTTTCCGGTTCTGCCTGTATTTTCACTGCCACCTGTTTCCCCTCGCGGGATTCCGGGGGTCAAGATTAAGCAGGGCCATTCCTTCAATCTCTGCGGCACACATCTCCGGTGGAGCAAGGAGACGCCTCACAGCGCGCGCTCCGTCCGCAGCAGGTGGTACCCGGGCCTGACACATCCGTCTTTATCATATATGATGCCGAGATAAGCCGTTCCACGTTGGCACTGCCACATTCAGGGCAGTGAGCTACCTGCCGAAAGTACGAAGCAGTACCTCCGACACTCTACCACAATCCCGGCATTCAAAGTCATAGAGCGGCACGACTTTATTCCTCCTTTCAGACTTCCCTTATCCCGGGTGAGACGACCTGCCTCACTGGCTTATGCTTCAGGTGGAACCGCCTGGAGCACAGTCACCCACCGAAGAACCCGTGGTGGCAAATACCGAGAAGACACGCTGTGAGTGCTCGGCCCCACACCTGGGACACTGTGTATCCCTGTCACTGTCGGCCATGCTCCGGCGGAGCTCGAACTTCTGGCCGCACTTCATGCATTCATACTCGTAGATCGGCATGGCACATCATCTCCTTCTACCCTTCCAGTTTGTTCTTGACGCACCGCCACAGCGATTCTATCTCGTGCGTGACATTGTCCTGGGTATATTCCACCACAGGAATACCCCGTACGATTGACTCCGTAACTGCGTTATCAAATGAAATCCTGCCGGCTATTTCCAACCCCTGTTCAAGGCAGTAGCTTTCGATTCGGTGGGTGTTATCCTCATTCAGGTCGTACTTGTTGATACACACCATTACCGGCACACCGAAGTGGAAGCAGACACCGATTACTCTCTCCAGGTCATGTATCCCCGAAAGTGTTGGCTCGGTTACTAATAGGGCCAGGCCAGCGCCGGACAGGGATGAGATTACCGGACAGCCAATACCGGGCGGCCCATCACTTATAATGTAATCTATTCCGCCCTTATCGGCAAGTTGCCTGCCCTGTTGCCTTACGTGAGCCACCAGCTTCCCCGAGTTTTCCTGGGCAATTCCCAGCCTGGCATGAACCAGAGGACCATACCCGGTATCGGAGATGAACCACTGTCC
>JADHXC010000033.1 GCA_016783135.1 Dehalococcoidales bacterium
GAGCACCGGCGTAGGACTTGCGCACCATGATTGAAATCAGGGGTATCGTGGACTCTGCCCAGGCGAATAGGAGCTTGGCGCCGTGGCGCAGGATGCCCTTCCAGTCCTGCTCGGAGCCTATCATGTAGCCCGGACAGTCTCCGAGGGTGAGCATCGGGATGTTGAACAGGTCGCAGAACCGGATGAACCTGGCCCCTTTGTCGGCGGCGTCTATGTTGATTACGCCCGCGGCCTGCATCGGCTGGTTGGCGAAGATGCCCACCGGCCGCCCATTGAAGCGGGCGAACCCGGTTATCACGCTGGTGGCATGGAGCGCCTGCGTCTCGAAGAAGTAGCCGTCGTCAACGATTGCCCTGATGACCTTCTGCATGTTATAGGGGCGGGTGGACTGGTCGGGGACAATGGTATTCAGCTCCGGTATCTCCCGCTCGGGGTCGTCATCCGTCTCGATGCGGGGCGGCTGCTCCCGGTTGTTGGCGGGGAAGAAGGACAGGAGCATTTTCGCTTTATCGATGGCATCCTTATCATCGTCGGCAACCACGTGGGTACATCCGGACTTGACGGCGTGCGCCTTGTATCCAGAGAGCTCTTCCAGGGTTATCTTTTCACCTAGCTGCGTCTCAACGAAGGCAGAGCCGGCAATGCCCATGAAGCCGGTGTCCTTGCACTGGATGAGGAAGTCCTGCATGACCGGATGGTAGGCCTGACCTCCCAGGCACGGGCCCATAAGCAGGGCTATCTGGGGGATTACGCCGGAAGCGAGTATCTGCGACTTGAACGTCCAGCCGTATGATTCCAGGGTATCCATGCCTTCCTGGAGGCGGGCACCACCGGAGTCGTTCATGCCGATGAAGGGCCAGCCCTTATTCCGCGCAAAATCGAGGGCGTTGGAGAGCTTGCGTCCGTGCTGCTCACCGAAGGTCCCTGCCAGGGCCGTATAGTCCTCCGCCATGGTAACCACGTACCGGCCGTTCACCTTGCCGAAGCCGGTGATGATACCGTCGGCGGGTATCTCTCTCTTGTCCAACCCGAAAGCGGTCGTCCTGTGCTTGATAAAGAGTCCTATCTCGGTGAAGGTACCCGCGTCAAAGAGGTAGTCAATCCTCTCCCGGGCACTCATTTGACCGGCCTGATGGCGCTTTTCAATGGCGGCGTCGCCGCCCATCTCCAGTATCTTCTGGCGCTTCTGTTTGTACTGCTCTATCAACTCTTCGGTTGTTGGCATTTCGCGCATTCTCCTTTTCACCGGGCACAGTGCCGGTCTGGTTTCAACTAGATAAGCCCCATTCGCTCCTTGGCTTCGCGCAGGGTCTCCCTGGCGATGATGCGGGCACGTGCTGCACCATCGGAGAGGACGTCGGCAATATACTGCGGTTTCGCCGCGAGTTCGGCGCGTTTCTCCCGGAACGGCGCCAGTTCTACGTTGATGCGCTCGGCCAGCAGCTTCTTGCAGCTAACACAGCCCATCTCGGCAGTACGACACTGCCCGGCGATGGAGTCCTTTTCGTTAGTGCTGAAGTACTCGTGGAGCTTGTAGATAGCACATATCTCCGGGTGTCCCGGGTCGTTCCGGTAGCGGCGTGCCGGGTCGGTGACCGCCGTCATGATTCGCTGCCTGGTCTCCTCCGTGGTAGCGGCAATGTCTATGCCATTGTCCAGCGTGGCGCTCATCTTCTCTTTACCGTCTAGTCCCACGACGAGGGGAAACTCGGTCAGCTTGGCCTGGGGCTCGGGGAACGTGTCCCCGAACCGGCTGTTGAAACGGCGGACAATCTCCCGGGCCAGTTCGATATGCGGCAACTGGTCTTCGCCGACCGGTATGGTATTTGCCTTGTAGAGAATGATGTCGGCCGTCATCAGCACCGGATAGCCCACCAGTCCGTAGTTAACGTTCTCCGGTTGGGTCTTCACCTTCTCCTTGAACGTTGGTACGCGCAACAGCCAGCTTAGCGGTGTGACCATGCCGAGCAGGGTCTGCAGCTCCATTACCTCCGGGACGTGGGACTGCACGAACAGGATGCTTTTCTCGGGGTCGAGCCCCGCAGCCAGCCAGTCTAGTAGTGTCTCGCGGATGTAGTGCTGGAGCTTGCCGGTGTCTTCCATAGACGTCAGGGCGTGAATATCGACAATGCAGTAGATGCAGTCGTACTCGTCCTGGAGAGCGACATAGTTCCGTAACGCTCCCAGGTAGTTCCCGATGTGCTGTCGACCGGTGGGACGTGCTCCGGAGAAAACTCGTTTCGTCATCTGATAACTTCCCCCCAGCTATGAAGTTTATCACAAAACTGGCTTCAGCCTCAAGGTTGTGTACTCGTCCAGGATATTAGTGGCAATCCAGTACAGCCGATGCTGGTTGCCACCAGAGAGAGCCTGTGTGGTTAGCTATGGTACTGGCTGCCTCCGTATGTAGCAATACCTCACACCCCACTGTCATTCTGAGCAACACGCCACTGTCCTCAGTGGCGCAGAATCTCATTCCCCCCGGGGGTTTGACGGCTGACTGCACGAGCCGGTAATATAAACCAGTCCGGAGGTAGAGAAACAGTGATTAGAAGCTTTGGCGGTAAAACTCCCCGCATCGCCGAATCGGCCTATATCAGTGAGGCGGCCTACGTGATTGGTGATGTGGAGATTGGCGAGGGTTCCGGGGTGTTTCCCGGGGCCGTTATACGGGGCGACTTTGCCAGTATTAGAATTGGCAATAACACCATGGTGGAAGACAACTCCGTGATACATTCCGGCGTGCCGGTGGAGATTGGTGATAATGTGACCATCGGCCACAGCGTGGTGGTGCACTGTGTCCGCATTGGCGATAACAACCTGATAGGTAACAACGCCACTCTGCTGGATAATGCCGAGATTGGTAGCCACTGCATAATCGCTGCTGGATGTCTGGTGAGCCAGGGCACGAAGGTGCCGGACTACTCAATGGTGGTTGGTATTCCCGGCAAAATCAGGGATATTGGTGACCGGATGAAGCGGCGTGTGCAAGACGGGCCGTCAGCCTATTCCGAGCTGGTCAAACGGTACAAGCAAGAGGGGTTCTAACGGTCTGAGAGGTACCACGCAGGTGATGCAGGGGATGCAGGGCTACATCCTCTCCGGTGCGGTCATTCCCATGAGGTGCAGGGTCCTGGCAAGCACGGTCTTGGTGGCTGCCACCAGCTTGAGACGGGCTGGAGTTAGCGCCTCGTCACTGGAGATTACGCGGCACTGCTTATAGAAGCTGTGGAATGTGGTCGCCAGGTCCTGAGCATAGTAAGTCAGGTGGTGGGGCTCCAGAGTCTGGCACACCGTTTCGATAAGCTCCGGCAGGAGCAGCAGCTTACGAATAAGCGTTAATTCCGGCTCCGTGGTGAGCAGAGAGACATCCCCGTTCTCGCAGGTAATGCCTCTCTCCGCGGCAAGGCGAAGTATGCTGGCAATGCGGGCGTGGGCATACTGGATGTAGTAGACCGGATTATCGGGGGCTGCCTTCTTGGCCAGTTCCAGATCGAAGTCCATCTGGCTATTCGCCGAGCGTGACAGGAAGAAGTAGCGGCAGGCGTCCGTGCCCACCTCGTCCAGGACCTCGCGCAGCGTGATTATATCACCGCTGCGGGTAGAGATACGGACTACCTCGTCGCCACGGCGCACGGTAACCATCTGGTGGACTATCAGGACAAGCCGTTCCAGGTCAACGCCAAGGACACCGACGGCTGCCCTGAGGCCGGCAACATGCCCCTGGTGGTCAGCCCCCCAGATGTCGATGACCCTGTCAAACCTGCGTTCCAGGAACTTGTTGTAGTGATAGGCGATGTCGGTGGCCAGGTACGTGGGCACGCCGTTGCTGCGCACCACGACCTCATCCTTGTCTTCACCGAGGGCAGTGGCGACAAACCAGGTGGCCCCTTCCTTCTCGGCGAGGTGCCCCCCATTGCGTAGGAGTGACATCACGGTATCGTACTGGCCGTTGTCGTAGAGGCTCTTTTCGGTGAACCAATCATCGAACTCGATCCGCAAGAGGTTAAGCTCTTCCTTGATCTGGGCCATCAGCCGGTCAGTGCCGAGCCTGCCCACCTGTGGTGCTGCCTCGGACTCCGGTAGGGCAAGGAACCTGTCTCCCTGCTGACCAACAATGCTCTGCGCGAGGTCAACCATGTACTCGCCGTGATAGCCGTCAGAGGGCACCTCGGCATCGGCGGCACCCAGGCATTGCCGGTAGCGGGCATAGAGTGAACGGTTGAATACATCCATCTGGTTGCCGGCGTCGTTGAAGTAGTATTCTCTTTGCACGTCGTAGCCGGCAGCACTGAGGATACCGGACAGGGTGCTGCCCAGTATAGCACCGCGACCGTAGCCGACGTGGAGCGGGCCGGTGGGATTGCTACTGACGAATTCCACCTGTACCCGGCTGCCCTTGCCGAGGTCGATGTTGCCGAAGGACTCACCGGCTTCGAGGATAGATTCCACCTGCCGGGTCAGCCAGTTATCCTTTAGGGTGAAGTTGATGAATCCGGGTGGGGCAACGGTGATACTTTCAATCTCCGGTGTGGCAGGAATCAATTCGGCAAGCTGCCGTGCGATGTTCAACGGGTTGGTCCCCATCAAACGGGCGAGCTTCAGTGGCAGGCTGGATGCGTAGTCGCCGTGTTCCGGTTTCTGCGGGCGCTCGATGGTTGCTGCCGGCAGGGGTACAGACGGCAGCTTTCCTGATTGCTGTGCCTTTTCGGCTGCCTGCGTTACCAGGTCTGCCAATATTTCCTTGAGTATCATCCTTGTAGCAGCCTGGAGAGACTCACTATCTCTGAAACAGGAACGGCTTCATCGTTCGCCAGTCTATCTTCGACATGCAGCTTAATGGTATCTCGAATGTTACTGGTGACCTCTTCGAAGGTGTTCCCCTGCGTATAGCAGCCTTGCAGTTCGGGGCAATAGGCAAAGTAGCCATCCTCATCTTTCTCAATCACTATGGCAAAGCGATAGCCTGTCATCTCATCCTCACAACTTATGGGCCGACTATGTTCTGCGCTTGAATTATAGCACAATAGAGGTAGAGGCAGCAGCACTTACCGCTGCCTTGATTGGCCTAGCCGTGAGTCGTCCAGACGTGGAGCTACTTGCTCGGACGTGCGTCCAGTGCCTGCTGGAAGTTCTGGTTGGCAATCTGGATGTATTCGTCCCGTGACATCACATCCCGGCCGACGGTCTTGAGGGTTTCCGGGGACATCTTGCCGTCCCTCACAAGCTGCCGACCGGCGTCCCGGGCAGCCTCGATGATATCATCGACCAGCCCGCCAATGGCCAGCATCGGCTTCATTGCCGGGCCCTGCGGACGCAAGAGTGCTCCGGCGAAATCGCACCTCATGTTACGGCACATAGCTTCGACGTGCACGACCAGGGCATCGAAGTTATCCATTTCCCAGAAACCGCAGTTGCTCACCAGAGCCAGTTTGGCGGAATGTCCCGCTACACGGCCGGGGTGCCGGATGTGACCATCGCGCAGCTCGAAGAAGGGCTGGGCACCTGGAATGTTGCGGTCAATGAAGTTCTTCATCGGACCGGACATACCATCCACGTAGAGTGGTGTGGCGAGCACGCGGATATCTGCCTCGTACCATTTGGGACGTAACCACTCCATGTCGTCCTTTTGGAAGCACTCCCCCGGTGTCTTCAGCCAGCAGTTGAACTCCCCCTGGCAGGGCTTGATGTCCAGCTTTTTGGTGTAGAAGACCTCCACCTCCGCGCCGGCCTCCTTCATGCCTTCGAGGAAGGGATTGAGTATGACGGCGGTGTTCCCCTTCTCCATGTTCGGGCTTGAGTTGATTGCGACTGCTTTCATTGTAGTACCTCCTGGGTATGCTGGCTATCGTGCGCTTCCAACCATGATAACACAACCGGAGCTGCCAATGTCGCAGTGTGTGCTCCTAGCTCCACTCCCCCGCTTCCGTGTTCCACACCCGCTTCATCTCTTTAAGCAGCAGAGCGTGCTCCGGCTTCTCCAGGGTCCGGTCCTGCTCGAAGAGCTTCTGTGCCTCGCTGCGGGCTATCTCCAGCAGGGCGACATCGGAGAGTCTGGCCATGCGTAAATCGGGCAGGCCGCTCTGCCTTGTGCCAAAGAACTCGCCCGGCCCGCGCATCTTGAGGTCTTCCTCGGCAAGCTGGAAGCCGTCCTGGACATTTTCAATAATGTCCAGGCGTTGCAGTCCGACATCGGATGGTTCCTCCGCCATCAACATGCAGTAGCTCTGCTCGGTACCACGCCCCACACGGCCGCGAAACTGGTGCAGCTGGGAAAGCCCGAAGCGGTCGGCGCTTTCCACCATCATCACGGTGGCGTTGGGAACGTCGATACCCACCTCGACAACTGCCGTGGAGACCAGAATATCAATCTCACCGGCGTAGAACCAGCGCATCACCTTTTCCTTGTCCGTAGCCGACATCCGTCCGTGAAGCAGGCCCAGCTTCAAGTCAGGGAAAATCTCCCGGGAGAGGCGCTCATGTTCCGCCATCGCCGCCTTTGCCTGCACCGCTTCCGACTCCTCGATGAGCGGGCAGATGATGAACGCCTGGTGGCCGTTGCCAATCTCGCGGCGCAGGAAGTTGTAGGCGCTCCGGCGTTGCTCCGGCTTGAGCCACCTCGTTTTCACTGCCTGCCTGCCCGGCGGTAGCTGGTCAATCACCGAAAGGTCAAGGTCGCCGTACAGCGTCAGTGCCAGCGTTCTCGGAATGGGTGTCGCCGTCATTACCAGTACGTGAGGATTATGGCCCTTCTGTCGCAGGCTGGAACGCTGCTCGACCCCGAAGCGGTGCTGCTCATCGACAACCGCCAGGGCCAGCTGACTGAACTCCACGTCCTTCTGGATAAGGGCGTGCGTGCCGACCACGATGTCGATTTCCCCGTCCCGAATCATCCGGTGAAGCTCCCGCTTCTGTGCTGCCGGTATCGCCCCGATAAGTAGTGCCAGCGTCAGTGGTCGGGGCAGGATGCCGGAGTAGCTGTGCAGGTAGCTTGATTCCTCATCGGTGTGTGCCACTGCCTCCAGCAGCTGGGAGATGGTGGCGAAGTGCTGCTCTGCCAGGATTTCCGTGGGTGCCATCAGTGCCCCCTGACAATCGTTGGCGGCGACCATCAGCAGACCGGCGGTAGCGACAACCGTTTTCCCGCTGCCCACGTCTCCCTCGAGCAGGCGAGACATCGGTTGCGGCCTTTCCAGGTCGTTGAGCAACTCGGCGAGTACTCTTTCCTGGGCGGCGGTGATCTTGAAGGGCAGGGAATCTATAAAGGTGTCCAGCACTTCCCTGCTGGTGTGAAGCGGATTGCCGGGTTGCCCTTCCTGCCATTCCCATTTCCTGCCTAGGACACCGAGCTGGAGGAGGAAGAGCTCGTCAAAGGCGAGGCGGGTCCTTGCCCGGTCCTTGACCACGTTGTCATCCGGATAGTGGGCCTCGGATATTGCCCGGGGTAGCTCCAGCAGGTTACGGTGCTCTCTCACCGAAGCGGGCAGGAAGTCCGGTACCTGCCATGCCCACTGGTCTACTATCCCCTTCATCAGCTTCCTGACCTGGCGGGGATACAGTCCCCGGGTGAGCGGGTAGACCGGTACCAGACGTCCGGTGTGTACCAGGTCTGTGTCCTGCCACGGCTCCCACTCCGGCGATTCAAAGACGTAGCGCCCGTTGAACAGCCTTACCCGGCCACTGAGCACGATTCTCATGTTGGGGGCAAGCTGCCTGACCAGGTAGGGGTTGTTGAACCACACCACGCGGACATTGCCCGTCTCGTCACCGACGATAGCCTCGGTGCTCCGCCTGCCGCCGGGTCGGGTCTCGGTTGCCTGCCAGACATTGGCGACGATGGTCTCCTCTTCTCCCTGGGTAAGTTGCGAGATAGTCTTTCTCTGGCTGTAGTCCAGGTGGCGATTGGGGAAGAAGTAGAGCAGGTCTCTTATTGTCGTTACACCCAGCTTACCGAATTTGGATGCCAGGACTGAACTGATACCTTTCACGGACGTAATCGGGGAATCAGGCGAAATGTCCGTGCTTACCTTTGGATGTCTGGCTCGTGGCGGCCGGTCAGCCTTCTGTGCTGTTCCGGGGCCAGGTTTTTTCTCACCGCCGTGCTCCAGTTCCGTCAGGAAATCGAGCACGGCGTGAGCCCATTGCTGGCGCTGCTCCTCGGTTAGGGAAGCATAACTGGATTTATGCAGGCCGAGTTTGCGGAAGCGGCTCAGGGCACGACGGCTGGAAATTAAGGCCATGGCCGGACCGTTCCAGTTGCCAAGGAATCTGTCCAGTCCGCCGATTACGGCTGAGTCCGAATAGCCCCTGGAATGCTCCAGCTCAAGGATTTTACGCAGAGGCCCGACATCTACTGACAAAACTCAGCCCCCGTGGTTGGCAGGTCGGTGGTATTGTCGGCAACGACTGTGACCGGCATCGACCGGCTTAGGCCAGCCAGTGCCGGCCTACTTCGCCTCCAGAACGGTTACCGCGATAGCGTTGGGACCACCGTGGACTCCCAGTACCGGACTAACGATTGACCGACGGATATTCACATCAGGGAAGGTAGTACGGAGACGCTCTGCCAGCCTGTCCGCCTCGTCCGGGAGCGTGGTATGTTCCACGGCCAGTTCCTCAATCCGCTGGAAGCTGGTCACGTAGTTGTACAGGTACTCAACTCCGGCCGCCTGTGACCGCAGGCGCGTCACCGGGTGGATCTCACCTTCCTTCACGGTGAGTATCGGCTTGATTGATAGCATTGAGCCCATCAGCCCCTGGGCTTTGCCGATGCGTCCGCCCTTGGCCAGATACTTGAGGGTGTCGAAATAGGTTATCCAATGAGAGCGGGAGAGTGCGTCCCGGACGAAGTCGGAGAGTTCATCGAGTTTGGCTCCTTGCTGGGCCGCACTGGCTGCGGCAAGGGCAACGAGTCCCTGACCCATGGCTACCATCCCGGAGTCGATAACCTCAACACGGCACTTCTTCTGCGCCATTTCTATGGCACTCACTGCGGACTGATAGGTGCCGCTCAGCTTTGCGGACAGGGTGATTACGAGGATTTCGTCGGTCTCATCGGCCAGCTTGTCGTACACCTCGGCGTAAGTGCTGGGGGGTGGCTGGGTGGTGGTGGGGAAGACGTCTCCGGTGGTCAACCGGCGGTAGAACTCGTCGGTGGTTATCGTAACCCGGTCCAGGTAAGCCTCCCGGCCAAACATAACCGTCAGAGGGATGACGGTAATCCCGAGTTCGGCGCCTTCCTCGGCGGTTATATCCGAGGTGCTGTCGGTTATTATCTTGACTGTCATTATGAGAATCCTCCCTGCTATTCTATGGAGACAATGTAGTTGTAGTGGGGTTGACCACCACGGACCACCTCCACCTGAAGCTGGGGATACTCTGTACGCAGTATGATACTGGCCCGCTCCGCCTCTGCCTGGTCAGTATCAGCGCCGAAGTATATCGTGACGATTTCCTTTCCGCTAACATCCAGCTTGGAAAGGGTTTCATGGAGGACCTCGGTGGGGTTGTTCCCTACTGCCGCCAGTTCCCCGTCAAGCAAGCCGATTGCCTGCTTCCTCTTTATCTTGATGTTATTGATTTGTGTGGAACGTACCGCCCGGGTGACCTCAACTGTGTTCACCAACGGTATCGCCTGTCTCATGATTTTAGCGTTGGTCTCAAGGTCCGCTTCATAGTCGAGCGCCAGAAGGGCAGCGACCCCTTGCGGTATGGTCTCCGTGGCGACTATCTCAATATCCTTCTCGGTGAGGGTGTGTACCTGCTCGGCGGTAAGCACGATGTTCTTGTTGTTGGGCAGGATAATGACCTTGTCCGAGGCTACTGATTCCACTGCCTGGAGTATATCTCCGGTACTGGGGTTCATTGTCTGGCCACCGGGGACTATTGCGGTCACTCCCAGGCTGGTGAAGACCTCGGCAAGGCCGTCGCCGGTGACGACCGCGACAATGGCCATGTCCACTGCGGGTGCCTTGTCTTTCTGCATCTCCAGGAAGTCCCGGTGCTGTTCGTCCATGTTGCGGATTGATACCTGGTGCACTGTGCCCAGGCCGGTGGCGATGTGGATGACATTACCCGGGTCAAGCGTATGGATGTGAACTCTGGCCGTCGATTCGTCACCAACCACAATCAGGGATTCGCCCTTCTTCTCCAGCCTGGAGCTGATTTTTTCCGTGTCGAGCTTCTCTCCCTTGAGCATGAACTCGGTGCAGTACCCGAAGGGTACCTCATCGGCGGCAATCATCTCGGGGGGTCTGCCCGTCAGAGGTACGCTGCTGGCAATCATCTGAGGCTTGCGGAACCGTATCTGTTCGGCCTCGCCCCTCAGGTAGTGTAATGCGCCTTCGAGAATGGTATATAAACCCTGTCCTCCGGCATCGACCACCCCCGATTCCTTGAGGATGGGAAGCAGTGCCGGGGTATTGGCCACCGATTCGTTGGCAGCTTGCACGGCAACCTCAAAGACTTCGGTAAGGTCATGTTCTCCCTCTTCCACCAGCTTTCGAACGGCTGCGGCGGTGTCCTTGGTCACGGTGAGTATTGTGCCCTCCACCGGATTGCTCAACCCCTTGTAGGCCATTATGGAGGCTTCCTGTAGAGCACTGGCAAAGTCGGCCCCGGTCAGGGACTCCTTGCCGGCGACGCCCTGGGCAAGGCCGCGCAGTATCTGTGACAGTATTACGCCGCTGTTCCCCCGGGCTCCCATGAGCGCCCCTTTGGCGATGGCCTGAGCTATCGCCGAACTGCTGTTGTCCGGAGCACGGTAGGCTTCTTCCATGCTGGAGTTCAGCGTCAGCATCATATTGGTCCCGGTATCGCCGTCCGGTACCGGGAAAACGTTCAGGGCGTCAACATCGGAAGCGCATTTCTCAAGCCAGGCAGTAGCACAGGCGAACATCTCGCGGAAGTCCTGCCCGGTGATAGACTTGGTTTGCTTCATCACCCGTTATCCTTCCAGACTACTGGTCGTATCTACTTTATCAATACATAGCGGGCTTCTAACCATGCAGACCATATGGGCCTTGCCGGTGTATTTGTTATACGAGTCCCGCTGTGCTAATATAATACCGTACCATAAGATACTGTAAAGCTGACATATAGTCAAGGAGATATATTCTTGAAGTGCGATTTGTGTGACAAGACGCCACAGTTCGGCAATAATGTTAGTCACTCCAAGCGCCATACCAAGCGGCGCTGGATGCCGAATATTCACCGAGTCACTCTCATTGTGGACGGTAAGAAGAAACGGCTCAGCCTGTGCACCAGGTGCCTGCGCACCCAGCACAAGCTGGCGAGAATATTACCCACTACCACAAACTAGCCCGTATCTTCTCCAGAGAGTCCTTCACCGGTTCCCCGGTTGCGAATATCGCTGCGCCTGCCACCAGTACCGTGGCACCAGCCCGGACAACCAGAGGAGCGGTAGCGGCGGAGATACCGCCATCCACCTCCAACTCAGCCTCCAGGCCACGTCTGTCCAGTTCTACCCTGACGCGTGCTATCTTTTCCGGCATATCTTTAATAAATGTCTGCCCACCGAACCCGGGATTTACCGTCATTACCAGGACCAGGTCGAGTGATGGTAGGATTTCGGTCAGTTCGCTTAGCGGTGTGGCCGGGTTCAGGGAGACGCCGGCTCTCTTCCCCAGTCCCTTGATGCGCTGGATGGTGCGGTGCAGGTGTGTGGCAGCCTCTACATGAACGGTGATGATGTCCGCCCCGGCGGCGGCGAACTGGTCAATATAGTGCTCCGGTGATTCCACCATCAGGTGGACGTCCAGGGGTAGTTCCGTCCACGGACGCAGCGCACTCACCATCTGTGCACCCACAGTCACCGGTGGCACGAAATGCCCGTCCATCACGTCTACGTGGATATAATCGGCTCCGGCCCTGGTTACCTCGGCAACCGCTTCCCCAAGGCGGGCGTAGTCGGCAGAAAGTATGGAGGGGGCCAGTTTGATGCGGCGCTCACCTGCCATTACGGGCCTCCTCGCAGGGTCTTTCTGGCCTCGGTAAGCGCCTGCTCTACCCGCTTTGGTGCCGTTCCTCCGAAATTATCCCGGGCCGCCAGCGAGGACTCCACCGTGATTGCCAGGACGTCCTCATCGAACCGTGGCGAGAACTCCCGGTACTCGCTGAGCTTTAGCTCGTTCAGTGCCTTTTCCTGCCTGGCGGCGTAGCTGACCAGCCGGGCTACGATGTCGTGGGCACTTCGGAATGGCTCGCCCTTCTTGACGAGGTAGTCGGCCAGGTCGGTAGCCAGCAGGTAGCCGTGCTGGACGGCCCGTCCGGTATTCTCCGGCTTCACGCGTAGCGTCGATATCATGCCGGCGAAGACCTCCAGAGTGGCCAGCAGCGTATCCACGGTATCGAAGAATGCTTCCTTGTCCTCCTGCATGTCCCGGACGTAGGCCAGGGGAATTCCCTTCATCATCGTCAGCAGAGACATCAGGTTGCCGTATATTCGCCCGGTCTTACCGCGGGCCAGCTCGGCAACATCCGGGTTCTTCTTCTGGGGCATGATACTCGACCCGGTGGCGTAGGCATCATCCACTTCGATGAAGTCGAACTCCGCCGAGGACCAGAGAACAATCTCTTCCGCCAGTCGGGAAAGGTGCATTATGCAGATGCTCGCTGCGGACTGATACTCAATCAGGAAATCCCGGTCACTGACGGCGTCGATGCTGTTCCGGCTTACTTGGTCGAAACCCAGTTCCTTGGCAAGGAACTCGCGGTCTATATTGTGAGCAACACCGGCGAGGGCGCCGCTGCCCAGAGGCAGGACATCGGTTCGTTGGCGGCAGCATTTGAACCGTTCGATATCCCGCTCCAGCATCTCGAAGTAGGCCAGCAGGTGATGGGCCAGCAGCACCGGCTGTGCCCGTTGCAGGTGCGTGTATCCCGGTATGACCACTTCTACATTGCTCTCTGCCAGAGTGACCAGGGCCTGTTGCAGTGTGTGCAGTGCACTGACGGTCTGCGAGATGGCTTCGCGGGCGAAAAGACGCATATCGAGGGCTACCTGGTCGTTCCGCGAGCGGGCAGTGTGGAGCTTGCCCCCGACCTCCCCCACCTTCTCGATAAGGCGGGCTTCGATGTTCATGTGGATATCTTCCAGTTCCGGTTTGAAGTCAAAATCACCCTGCTCAATCTCTTCCTTGATGGAGTTGAGACCGCCGATGATGGTATCTGCGTCCTGCTTTGAGATAATACCCTGCCTGGCCAGCATTCGGGCGTGCGCAATGCTCCCCGCGATGTCGTGGGGATAGAGACACCAGTCATAGCGGATGGAGGCGGTGTAGCTTTCTGCCCGCTTGTCGGCATCCTTCTCAAAACGACCGCGGATGTGGCTCATGCTAAGCCTCGTTCTCCTCTTGTTCCCGGTGGGCCATTATACTTAATGGCCCCTCGACATCGGCCAGAATCTGTACCTGTGCCTGATTCTTCGCCGACAGGCCCCACAGATGAATAAAGCCCAGAGCCGCACTCTGGTCAAACTGGTCGCCCTTGTCGTAAGTGGCCAGGCCGAGGTTATACAGCGAACGTGGCGATTTACGTCCGGCGACACTTGCGCTGGTCTTGAAGAGCTTCATCCTCACGGTGCCGGTAACAGAGCGCTGCGAACTGATGATATAGGCCGAGAGGTCACGGTTGAGGGCACTGAACCAGAGACCGTTGTAGACCATGTCCGAATATTCCAGGGTCACCTTCTCCTTAAACCGTAGCTGGTCTTTGGATAGTGTCATCGCTTCTAGTGCCCGATGTGCCTGGAGCAGGACGGTGGCTGCGGGCGCTTCATATATTTCCCGCGACTTTATTCCCACGACCCGGTTCTCGATATGGTCAATCCGTCCGATGCCATGATTGCCGGCTATCTCGTTCAACTCCATGATAAGGTCGATACCGTTCATTGGCCGGCCATCGAGGCTGACGGGGATGCCCTTGACGAAACCAATCTCCACGTAAGTCGGCTTGTCCGGGGTCTGGTCAGCCGACTTTGTCCAGGTAAAAGCGTCTTCCGGTGGCTCTACCCAGGGGTCTTCCAGGACTCCGCACTCGATGGCTTTGCCCCACAGGCATTCATCGATGGAGTAGGGGCTGCTTACAGTTATTGGAACGGGAATATTGTGCTTCTGGGCATAGGCTATCGTCTCTTCCCGTGTCATTCCCCATTCCCGTGCCGGGGCGATGATTCTAAGGTCCGGTGCCAGGGTATTGATACCGACGTCGAACCTTACCTGGTCGTTCCCCTTACCGGTGCAGCCGTGGGCCACCGCAGTTGCACCTTCTTCCTGTGCGGTATCTACCAGCAGCTTTGCCATGAGCGGCCGGGACAGTGCAGTTGCCAGAGGGTATTGACCTTCGTAGAGGGCGTTTGCCTGCAGTGCCGGAAATATGAAGTAATCTACGAAAGACTGCTTTACATCGGCTACCAGTGCTTTTATTGCGCCGACCTTCAATGCCTTTTCCTTCACGGCGGTAAAGTCTTTTTCATTGCCGACATCGATAGTCAACGTAATAACGTCCAGACCATAGTTCTCCTGTATCCATGTGACTGCCACCGATGTATCCAGGCCGCCACTGTAGGCCAGCACTACCTTATCTGCCATTTTGAGTCTCCTTCAGGTAGAGTATATTGCCTGACGTTAATTGTCAGGCATCAGCTATCAATGCCGGACAGGCTTTTATCCAGTATACCAAGCGCTTCATCAACTTCGCTATTACCGATGATAAGCGGCGGCATGAAGCGCAGGGCATCAGGCTTGACGCAGTTAACCAGCAACCCATTCTCAAGGCAAGCGTTTAACATGTCCTGGCCAATCTCGCGGTCAAACTCTATGGCCAGTAACAGGCCACGACCGCGAACGTCGGTGATGAACGGATATTTCTTTTGCAGGTTGTTCAAGCTGCCAGTAAAATACTGTCCCACTTTCCTGACATTGGCTGTGATATCATTCTCGATAATAAAGCTAACGGTTGCACAGGCAGCAGCACAGGTAAGCGGGTTGCCGCCAAAGGTAGAGCCGTGCTCTCCCGGGACGAAAACGCATACTTCATCCTTGGCCGTAAATGCCCCGATAGGCACACCGCTACCCAGACCTTTGGCCAGGGTCATTATATCCGGTTCAATTCCGTACTGCTCGTATGCGAAAAGTGTCCCCAGTCGGCCTATCCCCGTCTGAATTTCATCCAGGATAAGCAGTATTCCCTTCTCGTCGCACCAGGCACGCACACTGGCGAGATAGTCTTCGTCGGGAACGTTGACGCCGCCTTCTCCCTGGATTGGTTCCAGCATTACGGCACAGGTATGTTCGGTAGTGGCTTCCCTGACTGCTTCAATGCTGTTATATTCTACGTTTTTGAAACCAAGCGGCAGGGGAATATAGGGCACCTGGAACTTTACCTGCCCGGTGGCGGCGGTCATAGCCAGGGTACGTCCGTGGAAGGAATTGAAGGCAGTAATAATTTCGTAGGCACCGTTCAGTTTGAGACTGCCGTAGCGACGTGCCAGTTTCACCGCACCTTCACAGGCTTCGGCACCACTATTGCATACGTAGACCTTGTCCAAACAGCTATTCTCGACGAGGAGTTGGGCCAGTTGAATCTGTGGGATGGTGTAGAATTGGTTTGAGGTCTGGACGAGCGTTTTTGCTTGCTCGGTTAACGCCTTAACGAGTGCGGGATGGCAGTGCCCCAGACTGTTGACTGCCCAGCCGCTGACAAAGTCCAGGTATTCCCGTCCGGCATCATCCCATATACGGGCACCTTCACCCCTGACCAGGGTCACCGGGACGCGGTTTCCGGTTTTCATATAGTACTTCTTCTCAAGCTCTTGCCAGTTGTTCATCTCTGCGCTCCAAATAGTTACTCTGTTGTTTCTTGCTCCCAGAGGATGACATTCCTGTCAACCTCATCCCCTCGTTCCCCCTCTCTTTCGAAGGAGAGGGGGAGGATAAAGGAATCTGGGGGACACCCCCAGATTCCTGACAAAGGGGCCTCGCCCCTTCTGAGGGGCGCTCCCTCTGGACTCCCCAGCGCACTATCTGAGATGGGGTTACGTCTCTTCATGCTAACCCCTGGAGGTCCGAATTGTTGTGCCTATCTCCTCGCCCTCGATTTCCCTGAGCAGGGCGTGGGGTGTTTTGCCGCCAATAATTGAGGCGGTCCTACTTCGGGAAAGAGCCTTCAGGCAAGCCTTGATTTTGGGAATCATCCCCCCGGAAGCTACGCCCGAAGATAGTAATTCCTCAGCTTCAGCAGGGGAGAGGTGGGAAATCAGATTATCCTGTTTATCATGAATACCGTCAACATCGGTGAGGAAGATGAGCCGTTCGGCGGCGATTGCGGCGGCGATTTCACCAGCGACGGTATCACCGTTAACATTCAGAATCAGCGGTTCACCATCTGTCCCACCAGGTACGTGAATACTCAGAGGGGCGATTACGGGAATAAAGCCTGAATTCAGCAGAGTATCGAGGATGCTGGTATTTACCCTGGTGACCGTGCCTACGAAACCCATTTCTTTTTCTCTGAGTTTGCCTTCAAGCAGGGCACCATCCACGCCGCTGATGCCAACGGCCTTACCTTCACGGCTATTTAGCAGGGTTACTATTTCCTTATTAGCCAGACCGGCCAGCACGGAAATAACCACTTCCAGGGTTGGCCTGTCAGTCACCCTTTCACCACGGACGAAATGAGTGGTAATGGCTTGCTTCTTGAGCCATTCGGTTATCATTTTGCCCCCTCCGTGCACGATAACCAATGGAATGCCGCGTCGCTGAAGTTCCACGATATCTTCAACGTCGCCAACATCCAGAACGCTGGGTTCGTGTTTGCCGAAGGTGCTGCCGCCTATCTTGACAACTATTACTTCGTTCAGTTTGGTTTTTATCATCTTTCCATGGTGAGGGCCTGTCAGGTCGTGTACTTGCTGTTGATGAGGACGTACTCTTCGGTCAGGTCGCAGCCCCAGGCGGTGGCCGAAGCCGGGCCCAGGTTGAGATTGACGGTTATCGTAACCTCACTATGTTTCAGAATCTGGACAACGCCAGCCTCGTTAAAAGGTTGCGGCGTACCTGCTTTGAGTACCATAGTATCCCCGATGTAGACATCGAGGGTGGCCTCTTCTATCTTTGCCCCGCTCCGTCCCAGCGCGGCGACCACCCGTCCCCAGTTGGGGTCACAACCGTAGACGGCGGACTTGAGCAGGGGCGAGCTTACTATTGTCCGTGCCGCTGCTACGGCATCTGCCTGGTTGACTGCACCGTTAACGGTGACCTCGATCAGCTTGGTGGCCCCTTCGCCGTCGCGCGCGATGGACTTTGCCAGGCGGATGCAGACCCGGTCAAGGGCTTCCTGGAAGACCCCGGCGGACCTGGTCCCCTCTAAAAGAGGTGCATTCCCCGCCATCCCATTGGCCATTAGTAAAAGGGTATCGCTCGGGCTGGTGTCGCCATCGATGGAGACCATGTTGAAAGAGACGCCGGCCGCGCGACGCAGCGCCAGGTCCAGGAAAGACGGGTCTACGGCGGTATCCGTGGTCAGGAAACAGAGCAGGGTTGCCATATTGGGATGTATCATACCGGAACCCTTGGCCACTCCACCGATGGTGTAGCGTGTATCTCCGTCACGGACGACTACCGCCGCCTCCTTGGGGAACGTGTCTGTGGTCATAATTGCCCTGGCCAGCTCGTGCCCGCCGTCATCGGACAGGCTGATGCTGTTCAGGCCGTCCTTTATCCGTTCCATGGGCAGCAGGCGGCCGATAACGCCGGTACTGGCTACGAGAACGTCCTCCGCTTCGACACCGATGCCATTTGCCGCCAGGGATGCCATCTCGGCGGCGTCGGCCAGGCCCCGGTCACCGGTACTGGCATTGGCGCAGCCGCTATTGGCAACTACTGCCATCACTCGGTGACTTTCCCGGAGTCGCTCTTGACATAACAACACGGGCGCAGACTTGATACTGTTGGAAGTGAGCAGACCGGCGGTGACGCAAGGCTCCTGCGAGAAAAGGACTCCCAGGTCCAGCCTGTCACCGGCGCTCCCCTTTATTCCGGCAGCGGTAGCACCGGCGTGAAACCCCTGCGGCGAGGTGACCGTACCGCCCTCAATGAACTCAATTTCAGCTTCCATTTCAGTTTCTATGATAACATAACGACCGTAACCAGGCAATTTAAGCGTGTGCCATGTGATAGTCTTGTAATTCGCCTGCGATGTCGGTTAAACTAAGACCTGTAATGAAGTTCGTACGGTTCGCCATCGGCAGGAAGACCAGGTACGGTGTACTGAGCGGTCAGACCATCCAGGTCATCGACGGCAGTCCGTTTCGCCGGTTCATGCCTGTTGATGAGTACCACAAATTGAGCGAGGTGAAGCTGCTCGCGCCCTGCCTGCCCTCGAAGATAGTGGCAATAGGTCTCAACTATCGCAAACATGCCGAAGAGTCAGGCATGCCGATACCCGATGTCCCGCTGATTTTCCTCAAACCATCGACGTCCGTAATCGGGCCGGAGGATAACATTATCTATCCGGCCATGTCGTCGCGGGTCGACTACGAGGGCGAGTTCGGTGTAGTGATAGGTAAAAAAGCACGGTATGTTACACCGCAGGAAGCGCTGGACTACGTGCTCGGTTATACTTGCTTAAACGACGTTTCCGCTCGTGACCTCCAGGGTCTGGACGGGCAATGGACCCGCGCCAAGGGTTTTGATACCTTTGCGCCATTCGGTCCCTGCATCGAGACGGAGCTTGACCCAGGCAATGCTCCGGTCGAGACATACCTCAACGGAGAGCTGAAACAGCAGGGCAATACCAACGACCTGATTCACTCCGTCCGTGACGTAATCAGCTTCGCCTCGCACGTGATGACGCTGCTGCCCGGCGACGTTATTGCCACCGGCACTCCCAGTGGTGTCGGCCCGATGTCCGTCGGTGATACCGTGGAGATAAGGATAGAGCCCATCGGCACATTGAGGAACTACATCGTCAGTCCTGCCTGATAGCGTCTCCCCGAAGCCACAAGGCATTCTCCTATTCTTAGTAATCATTTCCGCCGCTATGTTATGCTGTAATCAGGATGCACCATACACTGAAACTGTATAGTCGCCACCGTGAGTTTGCCCTCAGGTTCTACATGTTCTGGGCAAAATGGACACGTATTCCGCTCATCGGGCCACTGGTCCGGTGGGTGGCCAATGTCTGGGGGAGTACTATGGAGGGTGGCTATATGCTCACTCCCGGGGAGGCCGAGGAGATAGTGGACCTCTCCGAAGGGCTGGCATTGGGACCGTGCACCTGTCGCGAGGTTTTCCACAACTGCGACCGGCCGCGAGATACGGAGATAATGCTGGGGCTGGACCGCAATATCTTTGTTGCACAGAGGCCTCAGGACTACCGGGAGATAAGCAGGGAGGAAGCGAAGGACGTCCTCCGTCAGTGCCGCGAGCATGGCCTCATCCACACCATCATCAAGTGCCGCGAGGACTACTATGCGATATGCAACTGCTGCGCCTGCTGCTGTGTGCCGCTGCGACTCCGTAACCATTACGGCATCGGGGGTGCCCTTGTCCGGCACCCTGACATCGTACGGGAGTTCCGGGAACGCTCAACCGTCGGCAGTTAGCCACCGCTAGCTGAGGTAATCAGCTAGCGGCTCAGTCGTTGAAGTGCTCGTAGATGGGATATTCTTGGCTGTTCCAGAACACGCGTCCGCTGGGCCCTCCCGAAGGCAGCTCCACGAGAAAACGGGCGTGCGGGTAGACGACATCCACGTCCTGCATTTGATTCAGCAATTGCTCGGGCAGGGAGCCGTTGGTTAGTGTCTGGCCCCATATCGGCGTCCGCGTTGGGCCGGGTATCATCGAGTTTATCAGGATGTCCTTGTGGCCGGCCTGCGTGAGCCCATTGACCAGGGTCCTGGTGAGAGTGGTCACGCCTGCTTTGGAAGCGGCATACGCCGTGTTCCCTGCCCCCGTGGCTTCCGACGCTCTCGATATTACATTGATAATACGCCCGTATCCCTGCCTGACCATAATCGGCAGGATGCGATGTGTGCACAGGGCGACGCCGATAAGGTTCACATCAATTACTCGCTTCCAGTTCTGGAACGGTACGTCAGACCGGAGCGGGTCCGGGATATTGATTCCGGCGTTGTTGAATAGTATATCAATACGGTCGAATCGCTCCATTGTCGCGGCTACCAGACGGTCGACGTCTTTCTCCGACGATACATCGCCCTGCACGCCTACGAACTGGTCGGCACAGCCCCGCGCTGTCTCGGCAAGTCCCTCTCTATTGACGTCAAAGCCAAGCACGTAAGCACCATCCCCGGCAAAGCCTGCGGCCAGGGATCGCCCGATACCGCTTCCTGCTCCGGTGATGATGACGACTTTTCCTTCTATGTTCATAGCCCATGCTCCTTGATGAAGTCCGTAATTTCTACCAGCACACGTTCCGGCTTCTCCCGTATGGCGAAGTGCCCGGTGCCTTCGATAAAGACAAGGCGGGAGTTCTTCAGTCGCTCGGCAAGGTCGTGCGCGTTGTCCGTGTGACCGAAGCGGTCTTCGGTGCCGTAGACCAGCAGCACCGGGAGCGAGTCTGGCGTGGTGCCCCAGTAGGTGGCTGCCGGGGTGGCTCTAATTGCCCTGCCCCTGAGCTCCCCGGCCTCAGGAGGGGGATGCATAGCCAGGACTTCGTCCAGCAGGTGCTGCGCCCGTTCCGGCTGCTCTTCGCGGAACCTGGAGCCGCAGAAATGGTACAGCCAGGCCTCTTCACGGGAAACGTCCGCAGGGGGCTGACCTGTCTTTGGCGGGTAGAAGCCACCGGTACCGCAAAGGATGAGGGCTGACGCTCTCTCGGGGTAGTCACGGGTGACTATCTGGGCGATACGGCCGCCGAAGGCATGACCGATGAGGATGGCTTTCTCTATCTCCAGGTGGTCCATCAGGGCAATGGCGTCCTTGGTCAGGGTTTCCAGGGTGTAGGGCTCCTCGGGCAGCTCTGTCTGCCCGGCGCCACGGGCATCAAAGCGGACCACCCGCCCGAGGCCGGCAAGCCATTCCGCCAACTCGCCCCAGGTCTCGGTGGTACAGCCGGCACCATTGAATAGAAAGAAGATACGGGACCCCGTCCCGTCCTGCCGGTAGTAGGTGTTCAGTCCGTTCAGAGATATTTCGGGCATGTGAACCTGTACCCATGGTAAGCCTGACCCGCCGAACTGTCAAGGGTTTGACAGTGGTGTGGCAGTGTCATATCATTCAGTACAGTTGCTCGATAGCCGGGCAAATCCGGACCAGGGACAGGAGGAAAGAGATGGCACTGACCGCTGATTCCACGATTAGTGAGGTCCTGAAGTCGCGCCCCGATGCCAAGGAGATTATCGCCAGGCACGCCGGGCAGCCGGTGGACGAGAGCCAGCTTGCCATGGCGATGAGTATGTCTCTCCGTCAGGTAGCCGGCTTCATCGGCTGGGGTTCGGACAAGATAGACGCGGTACTGAAGGACCTGAACGAGGGTTAGCAGACCCTTCGCCCACAACACCCGGTTCTCACCTCTGCACGGGCAGATAGTTCTGCCGGTGTGGACTTTGTTTGCTCTCCGATATAGAAATGACGTAACCTCACCCCCTTTGTTCCCCTTCTCTGTCATTGCGAGGAAGTCCTTCCCGGAAGGACGACGCGGCAATCTGGCTCCAAGGGGGTTCCGCCCCTTCTGAGGGGCGCCCCCTCTTGAACTCCCCAAAACGGTGTGGGGGCAGTTCTTTGGGCAAGCATCATCGCACCTTGGAAATGCTTTCCCTGTTTTTCAAACCTGCCCCTGAGTTTCCGAGATTTGACATAAGGTGGTAGAATACAGAAAATGATATGACCACTCTTGAAGTAATAAGGAGTCTCGAATGAAATTGTGGCGAGTTCTACTGGTGCTGACGATAGTGATAATATTGTGTACTGGCGTAGGCTGTACAAGAGAATCACGAACAGCCCCAGTTCCTTCTCTACCTATTGACGAACCTTCCCTTTCACCTCAAGAGGCCATAGCTATAGCCAAACAACATAGTGTCAGTTCTCCTCAGGATGTTTTTGAGCAACGCGCTAGTGTCTATGCTCGCCGTGGTGGTGAACAGGGGTGGTCCGCTACGTATACTGGAAATGGTAAATGGACCGTAGAACTACGCATTCGTAACGAGAGTGGCGACATAACAATCTACCGTTGGACTGTTTTTGAGGCGAAGTTAACTGCAGTGTTTGTTGGAGCCTATGAGGGAAACTAGCTATTTGATTAGCACGAAAATAGACTAAATAGGGAGGAGATTATCTATATGGTATGGATATCAGTGGGTGCTCTCGTTATCCAAATAATAATTGCAGTTGTTTCTTATTTCACTATATACCGTCACCGAGTAATATACGGTATAAAAACAGAAGTGCTCAGAATGCCTAAAGGGACTAAAGATGACATTGACGCAAATTTAGATCACATTAATAATCAACTAACATGTGGTAAATACACTATTCTTCAATTTGCTAAGCGTATTGATAGTGACCTTGAGGTAGTTCTTGGGCGAATTAAGAAATAGTCAAATTTGGTTTCCTACCACCTCTAACGTCTATCATATAAATAATTAAGATAACAGCGGGCTTGGGGAGTCAGTCCCCTATGCTCTTGGCTTGACCTCAAGCAGCTCGATGAGCACATCCTCCGGTGCCCAAAGGAACGATATCTTGATGCCCGGGCGGATTTCCCATATCTCGTCACGGAACTGCACGCCCTTTGCCTTCAGGGCGGTCACGGCGGTTTCGATATCGTCGGTCCTTATCCCGAAGTGCTCCAGCCCGCTCACCGCACCCCGCGCCGTCGACACCGGCTTGGCGTTGGCGGACTGCTGCATAATCAGTATCCTCGAACCACTGAGACTGAGCTCCACGCTGACCTGTCCGTTGGGGAGCTCTCTTGCATTGACCCTTTCGGCAGTGAACATGTCTTCGTAGAACTGGGCTGTCTTCAACGGGTCAGGACTGTACAGGTGAATATGGTCGTACACGTAGTCCGGCATCCGGACACCTCCTTTTTTATCTACGGGAAGTCGTCTACTCTTCCCTGGCCTTCTTCTGCAACTCGTACAGCCGGGTGAGGGCTTCCAGCGGTGTCAGGGAATCGATATCCAGCGTTTGAAGTTCCTCGGTGACCGGTGACTTCTGCCCGAAGAGGGGTATCTGCTGGGCTGTCTCTTGGGGCTGGCGGCCTTTTCTCTTCGGGGCGGCGCGGCGGCTGTCCCCCTCAAGGTCTTCCAGCACCTCCTGGGCGCGGTGTACTACGGAACGGGGCAGTCCCGCCAGCTTGGCCACGTGTATCCCGTAGCTCTTATCGACCCCACCGGGCACTATCTTACGCAGGAAGATGACTTCCCCCTTCTCCTCGGTCACAGCGACGTTGAAGTTCTTGACCCGAGGCAGGAACCCTGCCAGTTCCACCATCTCGTGGTAGTGGGTGGCAAAGAGGGTCTTTGCTCCCAGCCGGGGGTAGTTGTGGATATATTCCGCCACCGCCCGGGCGATGGACAGGCCGTCGTAGGTGCTGGTGCCCCGTCCTATCTCGTCCAGTATCAGTAAAGAGCGTTTGGTGGCGTTGTTCAGGATGTTGGCCGTCTCCACCATCTCCATCATGAAGGTAGACTGCCCCGAAGTAATGTCCTCACGGGCACCAATCCGCGTGAAGATGCGGTCCACCACGCCGATGGTGGCCGAGTCCGCCGGGACGAAGCTGCCGACCTGCGCCAGTAGTACGATGAGGGCGACCTGTCTCAGGTAGGTCGATTTCCCGGCCATGTTCGGCCCGGTGAGGATGATTAGCTGGGCATCACGGTTGGAGAGATAGGTGTCGTTGGGTACGAAGGTGCCGTCGTTGAGGGTCCTCTCGACCACGGGGTGGCGTCCCTGCATGATGATTATTTCTTCACCCGTGGTCAGTTCCGGCCGAGTGTAGCCGTAGCGGACAGCGACCTCGGCGAGACCGCAGAAAGCATCGGCGTGAGCAATTGCCCCGGCCACGGCCAGGACTGCCTCACTGGCGGCGGCCACCTGCTGGCACACCCTGCGGAAGATGCTGCTTTCAAGCTCGGTAATCCTCTCCCGGGCATTGAGGATAGTTGATTCGTACTCCTTCAGTTCCGGCGTGAAGTACCGCTCACCGTTGACCAGCGTCTGCTTGCGGATGTACGTCTCCGGCACCTGCGAGAGGTTGGCCTTTGATACCTCGATATAGTAGCCGAAGACGCGGTTATAACCTACCTTCAGCGACTTGATACCGGTCTTTCCCTGTTCGTCGCGCTCCAGGTTAGCCAGGTATTGCCGGGCGTTACTGGCTACCTCCTTGAGGTCGTCGAGCTCCTCGGAGAACCCCGGCCTGATGACGTTGCCCTCGCCGAGTCCACCGGACGGTTCGTCGACGATTGCCTCACTGATGAGGGCGACCACGTCGTCACGGGACTTAAGCTCGTTCTTGAGCCAGGTGACGTCCGAGGCGCCGTTGCCGTTGAAGACGCCGTTGCCTCCGGAGATAACTTCTTTAACCTCCGGTACTACCTCAAGGCTGCGCCGTAGGGCGATTAACTCGTGGGGGCTGGCAATGCCGCTGCCGATACGGTTGACCAGCCGCTCCATGTCGGCTACGCGGCCCAGCAGAGAAGCTGCCTGGTTCCGTGGCAAGGTGTTGGCATAGAACCAGGCAATGGCGTCCTGTCTTTTGACCAGTGCCTCGATATCGAGAAGCGGCTGCCCGAGCCACTTCTTGAGCAGCCGACTGCCCATCGCCGTTTTCGTCAGGTCGATAATTGACAGCAGGGAGCCGGTTGTCGTCCCTGAGGCGCTGCGGAAGAGTTCCAGGTTGGTCTGCGTCTGGACGTCCAGTGCCATGAAGGAATCGGTTGAGTATGTGGAAAGTCGGGTAAGCTGTCCCAGGGCGCCCTTCTGTGTTTCCTGGATATAGCGGACTACGGCTCCCGCAGCCCTGATTGCCAGGGGTAACCGGGCACAGCCGAAGCCATCGAGGGTGCGCACCCCGAAGTGCTCCAGCAGGGCCTGGCGTGACGTTTCCAGCTCGAACCAGTATTCGTCCACCGGCGTGATGTGGACGTCCGGCTCCAGTCCGGAAAGCTCGGCGCGGGCGTTGGTGATAAGCTCCGATGGGCGAAGTCGTTCCAGTTCCGGGGTAGCCCGTCGTATGGGTAGCTGGGTGGTGGCAAACTCGCTGGTGGTAATGTCCACGTAGGCAATACCGGCTTCCTCGTCGTTAAGCACCACACCGGCCAGGTAGTTGTTCGTTTTACTGTCGAGCAGGCCGGGTTCGACTATGGTACCGGGGGTGACCACGCGGACGACTTCCCGCTCGACGATGCCCCTGGTCTCGCCGGGCTTTGTGACCTGCTCGCAGATGGCCACCTTGTGGCCGTGCTTTATCAGCCTGGCGAGGTAGTTGTCCAGGGCGTGGTAGGGGATACCGGCCATCGGCACACGGTTCCCTTTGCCCATCTCCCGTGAGGTAAGGACAATCTCAAGCTCGTTGGCAACAACGCGGGCGTCCTCGTCGAAGGTCTCGTAGAAATCTCCGAGGCGGAAGAAGACAATAGCCTGCGGGTACTGCTGCTTGATGCTGAGATATTGACGGCGGATGGGG
>JADHXC010000009.1 GCA_016783135.1 Dehalococcoidales bacterium
CCTTCCTAGCCAGGAAGGAGCCTTCTGCGGAAGGGGGGAAATATTATATCTGGGGGACACCGGCAGAATCTGGTTTCAGATTCTGCTAACGTCATTCTGTAAGAATGACGCCCAGACACCCCTGCCAGAAGGGGGCGCCTCTCAGAAGAGGTAGGCCCCTTCAGAAAGGGCACGCCCTCTGGACTCCCCTTTTTCAGCATCCTTCTAGGTGCGTCTGGCGGCACAATAAGATGATAGGGGCGTAGTCAGACTATCCCGTGCCCCTCCTTGCGGGAACCACCTACCATCACTAGGGCTGTAACTACATTCCGTATATCCTGGATGGTTGCAGCCCGGGTCTATTCCGTGAAATCAACGACCACTTCCTGCACGTCCCACAGTGGGTCTATCTTCTCGAGCACTTCCTGTTTCATCGCCGGAGCGAACTGGTGGGCGGCAGGCAGGTCAAGAACCACCCGCACAGTCCCGTCCTTCACCTCGATTGAGTCCACCATGCTGCTGCGCACCACACTCAATCCGGTAATGGGGCTGACAACCTTCCGCAGACGCCGGCGCACCACTTCTACCGTGGTCGGTTTCCGTTCCTTGACCAGACCGTGGCGCTCCTCGTAGTTCTGGATTGCGGAGCGCAGTCCTTCTATCGCCAGCACGGAGCAATGGGCCTTGATTGCCGGTAGACCACCCAGCGCATCCGCCGCCTGCTTCCAGGTTATCTTCCTGGCCTCGTCCAGCGTCTTGCCCATGGCGAGCTCGGTGATGATCGAGCCGGTGGCAATATTGGAAGCACAACCGTAGGACTCAAACTTGATATCGGAGATTCGCCTGGACGCTTCGTCGACGCTTATGTAAACCGCGACCATGTCGCCACAGGCCGGGCTTCCCTCCGTTGCCTTTCCATCAGGGTCCTCAATCTTACCCACATTGTGAGGGTGGCGAAAATGCTCCAGTACGGTATCGCTGTAAGGAAACTTCATGTCTATTCCTCCTTCCTTTCGCTATTCTTTACCCAGGGGGCTGATTTCTCTCAATTCATGCACTATCTCAGCCAGGGCAGCAACCACAGCATCGGCGTCTTCAATGCTGTTGTAGCGTCCGGGGGTGAATCGAATCGAACCGTGCGCCCTTTCGTGGTCACCGCCTATCCCGTAGATTACATGGCTGCCTTCCAGGGAACGGCTGAAGCACGCTGAGCCCGTGCTCACGGCGAAGCCGCGCATGTCAAGATGCAGTGTAATCGACTCTCCCTCGACGAAGTGAAATGTGACATTTGCGTTCTGTGGCAACCGCTGCCGCCGGTGTCCGTTGAGCGTAGTCCTGGGTATTTCAGCAAGTGTGCGGTCGATAATGCGGTCGCGTATCGCCTGCAATCGCTGTGTCTCTTCCGGCGTGACCAGTTCTACCGCCCTGGCAAACCCCACTGCGCCCGGTATATTCTCCAGTCCGGCTCGCAGGTTGAACTCCTGGAAACCACCGTCCATCCACTTCGCCAGAGGTGTTCCCTGACGGATATAGAGTCCACCGATACCTTTCGGGCCGTGGATAGTGTGCGCCGCCACCGTAACCAGGTCAGCAGGTACCTTTTTTACGTCAAACTCAACACGACAGAAACTATGGGTGGCATCGGTATGGAAGAGCACCCCTTTGTCCCGGCAGATTGTGCCAATTCTCTCAATATCCTGGATTGTGCCTATCTCCTGGTTGGCATGCTGGACTGAGACCAGTATGGTACCATCGTTGATTTCAGCTTTCAGCTTGTCCAGATTTACAAAACCATCCCCATCCACTTCGAGCCGGGTGACCCGGAACCCCTGTTTCTCAAGTGTCTGTGCACTATAAAGCACCGGGAAGTCCTCAATCGTGGAGATGATGATGTGCTTACCCTTCTTTTCTACCAGTGCCAGGGCCACTCCCTTGAGAGCGATATTAGAGGACTCGGTGCTCCCGGATGTGAAGATGAACTCCTCACCCGATGCACCCAGGGTACCGGCCAGTTTTTCCCTGGCCTCAGTCAGCGCCTCCCGCGCCTCGATTCCCAGGGAATAGCCAAACTCCGAGGTGGCCACAGCGAAGGTATCAAAAAAGTACGGAGTCATCGCCTCCAGCACACGTTCGTCCAGCCTTGTTGCCGCGGCATTATCCAGATAAACGAACCGTTCCTGCATGTCAGCCTCCTCCTGTATCCTCTAGCAGGGTGATGAAAAACCCTTTCGACTATCCCCGTGCGGCCCATCTGGGCCGCCTTACCCTTCCTGTCCAGGAAGGGGGAAAAGACTATATCTGGGGGACACCCCCAGACCCCCGCCATAGGGGCTTCGCCCCTCTAGACTCCTCTTATTAAGCACCCTTCTAGATGAATAACGTTATCGTTGATTCCCTGGCCTCGTTGACATAGGTACCAACTGCGCAATAGTCAGATATCAGGTTGTCACGCAGGTCCTCGCGCCTGATACCCATTATTTCCATGGTCATGTCGCAGGCCAGAATCTTACCACCCAATTCTACGAAGTCCTGGAGCATCCTTTCAAGGGAGGCAACATTCGTCGCCTTCATCTTCCGCTTCACCATCCATTTACCCAACCCAAAGAAATTCATCTTAGACAGCGGTCCCTTTTCCAGGCCACCCTTCTTGAGACGCTGCAGTCCCCAGAAAGTGAAGTATAGCGATGCTTCCATGCCCATGGCAAGTGCTCCGTTGGCAACAATCAGGGCACTGTATATTTTATCCATATCCCCACTGTGAACGATGATGGTTGCCTTATTCTTTTCGTCTGCCATAGTCCTCGTCTCCAATTACTTTCGTATCCTGATACGCCAGTTCTGCCCTTCCTCCTTCACTTCAAGAAGCTCCAGGCCCAGGGCCTTGACCGCCATCGGTATTTCTTTCTTTGAAGAAGGATGGTTCCCGACAACCTCCACGATATCACCCGGCGCTGCTTTTCGCAGGGCTTTACGGGTCTCAACCAGCGGTACCGGGCAGGTCTCACCGATGCAGTCAACCTTTATTTCCGTCATCTTCTGCTACCTCCCCGAATAATATCAGCCTAACCTGTGATATATCTTACCTTATGTGAATGCTGTTTGTTGTTAAGATATTTTTCTGTCAACCGATTAGCAGGGTGCTGAAAAACCCTTTCGACCAACCCCCGTGCGGCCTTCTGGGCCGCCTTCCTCTTCCTGGCCAGGAAGGAGCTTTCTGCGGAAGGGGGGAAATATTATATCTGGGGGACACCGGCAGAATCTGAAACCAGATTCTGCTAACGTCATTCTGTAAGAATGACGCCCAGACATCCCTGCCAGAAGGGGGCGCCCCTCAGAAGAGGCAGGCCCTTCAGAAAGGGCAAAGCCCCTCTGGACTCCCCTTTTTCAGCATCCTGTTAGGAATTGCTGGTAATAACCATGAATTAATACCCTGTGTATAATCTCCCGCTCATTCTACATATTATAGAACATCAGAGGAGCATAAATCTGTAACAAATATCTCGCAATTCAAACAATAACCTCATATATCACCTGACTTTAACAGACCGGGCATTTATGGTATTATGATATACTAGGTGAGTATATCCTACCACCGATAACCCTGCTCCGAAAATGGTTGATACGCAGCAGAAATCGGCGGTATTGCTTTACAGGTGGCTGGGAGGAGGAACCTGCCCGGAAATGACACGTGATACCCGTGCAGCAATAGTACCGCAGAGTTGTTCAGTATGGTAGTAAAAACACAAAAGAACAGGATTATAGACCAAGGCGGGGATATCTGCTTCGGTCACCTTGATTGTCGCCTCATTACCGGAGGAACCCGGATGGCAACAACTATGCTATGGCTAATGCGTAGCCCGAGAGGGCAAATATGATGGTAATTTCGTATTACGATAAACGAAGGGGTTACGCATGCCTAAGACAATCGAACAAATCAATAATAGAATAAGAAAAGGTGAGGCAGTGGTAGTCACTGCCGAAGAAATAATTGACCTGGTTGAGGAAAAAGGTTTAGAGAAAGCAGCTCAGGAAGTTGACGTAGTAACCACGGGGACCTTTGGACCGATGTGCTCGTCCGGCGCTTTCCTCAACGTAGGACATACCCAACCTCGAATCAAACTTGGTGGCGGTAAGGTATATCTTAACGATGTACCGGCCTATGCAGGGCTAGCCGCAGCAGATGTCTTCCTCGGAGCAACGGCCCTTCCTGATGATGACCCCAGGAATAAAGTGCATCCTGGTGAATTCAACTATGGTGGGGGCCAGGTAATCGAGGAACTGGTTGCCGGCGAAGATATCCGACTGACCGCCACCGCCTACGGAACGGACTGCTATCCACGGAAAAGACTGGAGACCCTTATCAATATCGCGAGCATCAATGAAGCAATTCTTTTCAATGTTCGCAATGCTTACCAGAACTACAATATTGCCGTTAACACGTCCGATAAAACAATCTATACTTACATGGGAGTGTTGAAGCCGGGACTGGGTAATGCCAACTATTGCAGTGCCGGGCAACTATCGCCGTTATTGAATGACCCTTTGTACAAGACGATAGGAGTCGGTACGAGGATTCTTCTTGGCGGTGGTATCGGCTATGTTGCCTGGCACGGTACGCAGCACAACCCCGATGTCCTGCGGTCAGAAAACGGGGTCCCGAGACGAGGAGCGGGAACACTGGCCGTCATCGGTGACCTCAAGCAAATGAAACCGGCGTGGCTGCGCGGCACCAGCATGCTTGGCTATGGCACCACGCTTACGGTCGGCATCGCCGTCCCGATACCGGTACTCTCCGAAGAGGTCCTCCGTTATGCAACGGTGAAGGACGAGGACATCTTCGCTGCTGTAGTCGATTACTCCGGGCCATATCCCCAGAGGCGGTCCGATGTACTGGGAGAAGCGAGTTACACCGAGTTGAAATCGGGTACAGTACGTGTCCAGGGGAAGAAAGTACCAACTGCCTCTCTATCCAGCTACCTGAAGGCCACGGAACTGGCTACCATGCTGAAAGAACAGATACTGGCCGGTGATTTCCTGCTTACCGAGCCAGTGGCCCCGATACCCGGTCCGGAATCCGGCATCAAGTTCAAGAACCTGGAGGAACGGTCGGTAGAAGACTAGGCAGGGTGCTGAAAAACCCTTTTTCAACACCCTGTTAGGCAGGACAATAAAGGTGAAACAACAGTGCACCCATTATATTGCTTCAAAAGGTACGGTGGGTGCACTGAACTGTATTGTGAGCATACCATAGAGCGAGGTATCGTGGTCACTGCTCAAACGACTCACCCCACACATATGGATATAGCCCCTTATCCAGAGGATAAGGGTAGCCGCCTTATCCAGAGGATAAGGGCAGCCACCTTATCTAGAAGATAAGGGTGTAAGGGGGATGAGGCATTGACGGACGAGAGGCAGCCAGTACCATAGCTAACCGCATGGATACTCTCCGGTGGCAACCAGCACCGGCTGTACCGGAGTGTTACTAATGCACTGGACGAGTACAGGCCATTGAAACCGCTACCCTGTTGTTATAAACTAAGGTCTTAATATCCTCTGCAAGCGAAGTACGCTCGGCAAGCAGAGTGACAAGGAGGCGCTGTGAAAAGAATCGGAGTTCTAACCAGTGGTGGTGATGCTCCCGGGATGAATGCTGCCATCCGGGCCGTAGCACGGACCGCACTGTACAAAGGCTGGGAAGTCCGCGGGATACTCCACGGTTACAGAGGGCTTTGCAACGGTAACATGATAAACGTGAGGACACGCGATGTCGGCGGTATTATCCAGCAAGGTGGCACCTGGCTCGGCAGCGCTCGCTGCCCCGAATTCAGGACCGAAGAGGGACGCCGCAAGGGACTCCGCACATTGCACCAGAACGAGATTGACGCACTGGTTATCATCGGTGGCAACGGTTCCCAGCAGGGCGCTTATGCACTATCGCAGATGGGCTTTCCCGTGGTAGGCATTGCGTCCACCATTGATAATGACCTTTACGGTACAGATATAAGTCTCGGGGTAGACACTGCACTTGACGTTGCCCTGGTAGCCATAGATAGTATCAAGGTCACCGCTTCGTCACACCAGCGAGCATTCGTTATCGAGGTAATGGGACGGGACTGCGGGTATCTGGCGCTGATGGCCGGCATAGCCGGAGGAGCTGATTACATCGTCATCCCGGAGGTGGAGGTTGACCCCGAGGAGCTGGCAGCCGAGGTCGGTAGAGTCTACGAGCGAGGTAAAGCCCACGCTATTATCGTTGTTGCCGAGGGCGCAAAGTACAATGCCAAAAAACTGGAGCGTTTCTTCATCAAGAACAAGGCACGCCTGGGCTTTGAATTGAGAGTAACCATCCTGGGATACATCCAGCGGGGAGGCAATCCCGGCGCGTGGGACCGTCTCCTTGGGACGCGACTCGGCGCTGCTGCTACGGAACAGCTGGCACTGGGTGAATACGGTGTAATGGTGGGCCTGCTCAGGGGTGAAATCGCCCCGACACCCCTCTCCGAGGTGGTGGCTAACAAGAAGACTCTTGACCCGGACCTTATCCAACTGGTGAAAACGCTCGCATTGTAGACAGTATCAACCGGTGGTAGTCATGACCCGATGGTTTGAATTCGGGAGGGTCCAATGAATCAAGTAAGTCTGGTTCGCACCAGCGACAGGGCAACAGGCGTACGCAGGGCTGTAGCCCTGCTTGAGTCCAATCCGGTGCGTGGAAAAACGGTAATGCTCAAGCCCAACTTCAACTCCGCTGACACTACTCCCGGTTCGACGCACATCGATATCCTGCGCGCCCTGGTGGAGAACCTCAAGGAGATGGGGGCGAAAAGCATCACGCTGGCCGAGCGCAGCGGACCGGGCGACAGCACCCGTACCGTCATGGAGAAGAAGGGGGTCTTCCTCCTGGCCGAAGAACTGGGCTTCGAGATACTGGACCTTCAGGAGATGGGTGAAGGCGGTTGGGTACTCGTCCAGATTGAAGGCAGCCACTGGAAGAAGGGCTTCATGTTTCCAAGGGCCTACTCCGAGGCTGAGTGTATCGTGCAGACATGCTGTCTGAAGACCCACGCCTTTGGCGGCCATTTTACCATGTCCCTGAAGTGCTCCGTGGGTATGGTCCCCGGAGGAAGCCCTTATATGAGGGAATTGCACACCTCGCCCTATCAGCGTGAGATGATTGCCGAAATCAACGCCGCCTACTCCACGGACCTGGTCGTGCTGGATGGTGTCGAGGCGTTTATCGATGGGGGTCCGGCACAGGGAACCCGCGCCGATGCCAACGTCGTGCTCGCCAGCAGCGACCGCGTGGCGATTGACGCCGTCGGTGTGGCGATACTGCGCTCGCTGGGTACCACTTCGGACGTGAGCCAGGGACGAGTCTTTGAACAGGCCCAGATTGCCCGGGCGGCTGAACTGGGACTGGGAGTCAAGTCTCCGGAGGAGATTAAACTGGTTACCGATGACGCCGAGAGCCAGGTATTCGCCGATAAGGTGAAGCAGATTCTTCTGGCTTAACGGAGAATTCTCCGCATAATTGTGATGCCAGGCTACGGGCGTTTAATCTCCCTTATCTGAAGCCTGTCCTCGGCAATTGTCCGCACCTCGGCGAAGGCGGCAACGGATTTCTCTAAAGACGGAGGCGGTGCCATCTTCAGGAAGACTGCCTGCTGTTCCGGGAAGACAAGGGTCGGCGTGCCGAACACATGCAGGGTCTCCTCGGCATAGGTATGGTCTTCAGCAAGCCGTACCAGCAACTGGCGACCGGTGAAATCCTTAAGGAACTGGTCCATATCCAGGCCCGAGCTTTCAGCGACCCCGGTCAGCACTGCCATATCAGAGATATCCCGGCTCTCTTCGTGCCTAGCCTTGAGCAGGGCCATGTGGAAGGTATCAAACACCACTGCTCCCTGCCGACGGGCGGCCTCGGCAGAGCGGAACGCATTACGCCCCCGGCTGGGATAGTCCTCGGGCTGCTCCCATAGCTTCCACTCCGGTCCCTGCTGGTTATTCACCTGCTCCAGGCTGAAGTACTTCCAGTTTACGGTGAGCGCCGGACCAAGGCCTTCTTTGACTCTCTGCAGCCAGACCGCTGCGTTGTAGACATAGGGTCAGAGGTAATCGAAGTACACATCCAGCACCAGGGTGTCGGTCATTCCATTTCTGACCATTTCAGCCTCCTTTTCCTCACTGGCAACCCTCAGCCCGGTGTCCTATTCTACCTTGACCGCACCAGGTCGACAAGTCGCGCAATTGTTGACACATGCAGTGTTGAATAGTACCATGCCACTATCTCCGGAAATCCTTGCCAGTCCGACGACCGGAGGAAGAGTGAACACCGGAGGAGGTCGCCGAGATAGAGGCCCTCCTGCAGGCAAAGAAGGGAACCATGAAACACCAGGAAGCCGGATTCAAGGGATACGGAGACGCTAACCTGTACTACCAGTGCTGGTTGCCCGACACGGAGCCACGGGCAGTCCTGGTGCTTGCGCACGGTCTGGCGGAGCATGGCGGTCGTTATGCCAATGTAGTCGACCACCTTGTACCCCGGGGTTATGCACTCTATGCCCCCGACCATCGCGGGCACGGCAGGTCCGAGGGCGGGCGTTGTTATGTCGAGCGGTTCGAACACTACCTGAACGACCTCGAAGCCTTCCTCGCCATTGTACGCCGGGAGCAACCCAACTGTCGTCTCTTTCTCTATGGCCACAGCATGGGTGGAACCATTGCCCTTGCCTACGCCCTCCAGCACCAGAGTGAGCTTGACGGCCTGATAATCACCGGGGCAGTGCTCCGCCCGGGCAGCAGCATCACAGCGGTGCACGTCCTCGCGGCCAGGATACTCTCTGCCCTCCTGCCCAGGATGGGTGTCACTGCTCTCGACAACGGCGGCATCAGCCAGGACCCCGAAGTGGTGCAGGCATACGTCAACGACCCGCTGGTGTATTGTGGCAAGGTCACCGCCCGCCTCGGTGCCGAGTTCCTCAGGGTGATGCAGCAATTACCGACGCAGGTGAAGGGGGTCCACCTGCCGGTCCTCATCATGCATGGCACCGAGGACATCCTTTCTGACCCGCAGAGTAGCCAACTGCTCTACGACCGGGTCCCCTCAGAGGACAAGACCCTTATCTTCTACGAGGACTACTACCACGAAATCCATAATGAGCCGGGGCGGGAGAGAGTGCTGGTTGACATGGCAGGCTGGCTGGAAGCTCGAACCTGACTGCCGGTAGAACGCTACGGCTCTTCGGCATTACTGGCAAGGGCTACTCGAAACGAAGGGTGTGCGCTATCTCCTCGAAGAGGGTCCTGTTAAATGCACTGTACCGGTCGATATTCCAGAGGTTGACGGTAATCCATCCTGTCCCTCTCTTGACACCGATAGAGTAGCAGTGCATGTACTGGCCTGCAATCGTGGCTTTGTATTCCACTATCGCGGCTGTCATCCCGTCAGCCAGTGTAGTGCTCCCTGATGCAACAAACTCCACAGGTCCTTCCCTCAGAGCGAGGGAGACGACCTCGGTGAAATCATCTTCCCAGCCGATGTTCCAGTAAGAGACAAACAGTCCGGTAGTACGACTCGGTGCCAGGGCTTCATATAGCTGCGTCCGGGTCGTTTCCGTCCAGTCGCGGGGGTGCTTGAAGGAGAACCCGTAGCGTTCGTTGCTGATTTCTTTCGCCGGAAACGAGGTCTCTTCAACCGGTTCCCTGTCAGGCAGTTCCTCCGCCGGCTGTTTCCCAGCGGCGACTTCATCAACCACAGGTAGCTCAGGTAGCTCGTAGTCCTCTTCATTCAATCCAAGCTGCTCGATGACTGAACTGCTCCGCTCATGGAAGTACTTTCTGGCCAAATCACTGATGAACATATCCTCGCCTTCATCGGTGTCATTGTCGAGGTAAGGAGAATACACGTCCTGCAGCAGATTGAATATCCGCTCGTACTCGGAAAACGTGAAGAGCTTGTTCGACGGTTTCATGAACTCGGCCAGATAGTGCTCGTAGGTCTGACGGTACTCGTCAATCTCGAATATTTTCTCAACCAGGGGATATTCGAAGCTGGAGAACTGGTCAAGCACGTCCTCAGTTATCTGTGGGGCCATGACCTGCAGAAGCTCCCTGTTATGGTTGCCCCAGTCGTAGACGCCGATATGAAGCGTGTCAAACAGCGCGAACCCCTCCCCGAGGGACATGTCGAAGTCCGTGGGGAAGTGCTCTATCTTGCCACTATCGTTGAAGTACAGGTAGTAATTATTACCAATCGACCAGTAGTCGTCCCACTTGCCCAGGAGCACATTCATCGCCAGGTATCGTAGAAAGCGGTCTACCTCGAAGTTGTCGTCCAGGTACTGCTTCAGTTCGGCTCCACTGAGGGTATTCAGGTTCCTGACGAAGGTGAGAAACCCGGAATGGTCCTGGATATCTTTATTGGTCTTCAAGTCGTACGTCGGGCGGTAGTGTGCCTCCCAGTCCTTTACTCCGACAATCCGGGGGTCGCCAGCGAATACGTGTTCAAAGTTATTCGGGTCATCAATCGGCCCCAGGTTGGCCGGACCTGAATCGCTCCAGAGGCACTTGTAGAGATTGCCGTCGTTGGCACCACTGCCGTACCTCTTGGTCAGGAAGGACTTATCAACCGGTTCAATGATGGTATAGATGCCGAAATAGTGTTTTTCCCCGCCGATGGTTATCCACAGTCGCGCCGAACCAACCCTGGAGGCATTAACGCCGGCACGCCGCATCATCTCGTAGCCGTATATCTCCCTTATCTGGGAGGTGTCCCAGACCCCGGTAACCGCATTGTGGGAATTCATCCTGAGCTCAAGCTCGCGCAGCTTGGTGAACCGCCTCTGGTTCCGGTCCTCCCATTCCGGTGTGCCTTCTATCTGGTCGAACACCTCATTGAACTTAATCTTGAAGTGGGACTTGTGGAGGTTGCCCTGGTAGTCTTCCGGGTAGGGCCGGTTGACGTGCCCCTTGGTCCGAAAGCCGACCTCCCCAATGATGGCATCGCCGGCCGGGCCCTTGTAGATGAAGGTCGCTTTCCGGTAGTTGCCTGTCAGCGGACGCCGGTTCGGGTCGGTGCTGGCGTAGGCACGCATATCCTGCAGCAGACCGCTCCATTCCGAATCGGAGATGACTATCTCAATGTCATGGAGAGTGCCGATGGTGAAAAGCTCTTCATAGCCCAGCCGACTGTACTTGATAGTGTCGCTGTCGGTTTGCGCCCGCACTTCACCCGGGGTGCAGCCACTCACACCAAGTACCATCAGGGCCAGAAGGGAAACGGGCAATGCTCTTGACAGAAACCCTGCAATCCTCACCGCTGTCACCACAAAATAGTACTGCCCGGCTAGCTCCCGGGCAGGTCTAATCCCCTCAGGAAATCAAGCACCGCTTCGTTGAACACCTCTACATTGTCCAGGTTGGCAGCGTGACCGGCATCGGGGACCACCACGTGCCGCGCATTGGGAATGGCCTTCGCCATGTACTCCCCGGCCGCCAGAAACGGGGTGTCTTTCTCGCCGACTAGTACCAGAGTGGGCACCTTGACCTTATCCAGATTATCAATCACCCAGGAATCGAACTGGGCGACGACCTTGCGTGCCATATTAGCCAGACCCACCGGGTCGAGTTTGAGGATGTGTTCTCTGGGAGTGTAGCTCGGGGCACCGGCGGCAAAGGCCTCAATGCCCTGGCTCATCAACAGTGCCGCCCGTTCTTCCTGCTGCTTGTTCCACTCATCCCTGCGGACGGGATTCCTGTATCCGGGCCCGGTGTCCATCAGGATAAGCGCGGCTACTTTCTCCGGATGCGTCAGGTAGAACCGCAGTGATTCGTAGCCGCCCATGGAGAGACCGCCGACCACCGCCTTTTCGACTCCCAGGGTGTCGAGGAGCTGATACAGGTCCTCGACCACGATATCAGCTGAGTATGTGTCTACTGAAGCCGGACTTTCCGACTCACCGTGGCCACGGGCATCGTAGATGACGAATTTATATTCTCCAGAAATCGCCGGTACCTGTGGTCGCCACATGTTCACCGTACCGACAAACCCATGGAGAAACACCACCGGGTACCCCTCTCCGTGTACCTCGTAATTCAGTTTTATACCATTGATACTGGTCTTAGGCATAGTAACAACCTCCTCTGCATCGGGAAATCGGAGCACTCCAGTCGGCACCATACTAGCATGACCACCATCCGGTCGACAAGCTCGGTTCGCTTACCGCTTCCGACACTGCCGTACAGCGCCCGCTGTCAGTCTCATGCTATAATAAAGGTACAATCACCATGAACACATACAGTGATGAGCTTGACCTGCACCGCAACACCGTGGACGAGGCCATCCCCCGATTGGACAGTTTCCTGCATTCCGCTTTCCAGGCCGGACTGTACCGTGTCTGGGTGGTCCACGGTAAAGGTACAGGAGTACTTCGCCAGGAAGTAAGGCACTATCTGTCCGGTCACACCCTGGTCAGGTCTTACAGTCCGGCCGACCGCTATCACGGCGGTGCCGGTGCTACACAGGTGGAGCTAAGCGACCGTTAAATCTCCTGTTGGATGGGGTATCCGTGCCTTGATTTCGCTGCTAAAACGTGGCAAACTAACTCAAATCATCCTCACAACAGGAAGGAATCCGAAATGAGTCTGAAAGACAAGTGTGCCATAGTAGGGCTTGGTTACACGCCCCAGGGAAAGGTCCCCGGCCGTAACGCGATGAGTCTCTACATGGAGGCCACCAGAAACGCCGCCTTCGATGCCGGACTTGATGTGCAGGATATCGACGGTATTCTAATCCAGCCCTGCCCTACCGACCCCCGTGTCAGTGCATTTGGTCTGGCCCAGGAGCTTGGTCTGTATCCCCGCTTCGCTGGAGACCTCCAGGTACAGGGCGCCACGGCCGGGGCCATTATCCAGCACGCCGCGATGGCGGTGGACGCCGGCCTGTGCGATTATTGTCTCTGTGCCTTCGTTGACATGTCACGCACCGGGTCTCCCAGTACTGGCGTCGTCTATCAGATGGCATCGGGGACCAACTCTGCCTACGGCAACTTCGGGGTTGCCGCCGGCTATGCTATGATAGCCCGGCGCTACATGCACGAATACGGCGTGACCAGCAAGCAGTTCGGGGCGGTATCGGTGACCTTCCGCAAGCACGCCCAACTCAATCCCATTGCCCAGATGCAGGAACCGATGACGATTGAGGACCACCAGGCCTCACGCATGGTTGTCGAGCCGCTGCACCTTTTCGACTGCTGCCTCGTCTCCGACGGCGGCCGTGCCCTTATCGTCACGTCGGCAGAACGGGCGCGGGCCCTCAAGCAGCCGCCGGTCTACATCATGGGAATGGGCCAGGGCCATCCCTTCGCCGACCCGCTACGGCGTCCTGTGTTGACGCTGACCGGCGCGGTGAAATCGGGAAAGACCGCCTTTGCCATGGCGGGCATCACTCCCAGGGATGTGGACATGTGTGCCATCTACGATGCATTCAGCTTCGTTGTGCCACTCCAGTTGGAGGACCTGGGTTTCTGCGGTAAGGGTGAAGGCGGGGCATTCGTCGAGGACGGCCGCATCGGACTCGGTGGAGAGCTACCTATAAACACCTCGGGGGGCCTTCTCTCTGAAGTGTACCTCCAGGGCTGGGTTGGAACACATGAACCAGTGCGTCAACTCAGAGGCGACTGCGGAGAAAGGCAGGTCCCCGGCGCGGAGATTGCCCTGATGACCAGTAGCGGGGGTGTTCTCAGCGAACACGCCACCGTCATAATGAGGAGATAGCCATGAGTGTTGAATATAAGAAGCCTCTGCCCGGTATCGACGATGTGAACCGCCCCTACTGGGAGGCAGCCAGGCGGCACGAACTGGTGATACAGAAATGCAGCCGCTGCGGCCACTACCGCTATCCTCCGGGAACCAACTGCCCCGACTGCCTTTCCGATGACCTGGAGTGGGTGAAGGTCAGCGGGCGGGGTACTGTCTTCACATGGACGGTCTTCCACAAAGTGTACCACCCCGCCTTTGCCGGGGATGCACCATACGCCGTGGTGGCCGTGGAACTGGAAGAAGGACCGCGAGTCACCAGCAACCTGGTCGACTGCCCCCTGGAGGACATCGCGGCTGGCATGCCGGTAGAGGTGGTCTTCGACGATGTTACCGGGGAAATCACCCTGCCCAAGTTCCGCCCGCTTAGGTAGAAGATACAGTAGTCAGCCGGCCTGGGGTCGGTGGAGTACATTATGCCGTAAATCACAAACAAACGCCCCCCGCACCGCTATCCGCAAGCGCGGGGAACGTCTTATCTGCTGTAACCGGCCGGGTGAAGATGGTCTAACTGAAGTTATCTACACCGCCAGATTCAATCAGTAACTACTGCTTCCACTTGCCAAGCATACTAACAGAGGCATCAGGCATGCCAACAATGTGGCCCTGATACGGTCCTTCCAAGGCGACCTCGATGGTAATGGACCCGTAGTATTCTCCGTTCCCATGTGCTCCTTCGATGAGAGTCCATCCGCCATTGGTCTCCATGAGATTGACCGCGACCAGTCCGAATCCAGGCTTGTCGTAGACATACTGGAATTGTATTGGCTCGCTCTTTCCTCTGACCTTGAAAACATACGACCCAACTACCAGTTCGTCGTGGAAATTCCCGGCCTGGTCGCTATCGACATTCGCCGCATAGGTCAACGTGAAATCGCCATTGACATCTCCAAGCATGATGCCCATTATGTGGCGTTCGGATACTACCCACCGGCCACTTTGCCCGGCCGGCTTCACAATACCGTCATCGATGAACGTGATAAAGCCGGTAGCCTCGAAGTCGTCGAATGCTTTACCCTTTGCCGCCAGGGCCGTCCCCGGCATCACGACACTGAGTACCAAGCATGTTACCAGGGTAATGCACAATAACTTTTTTTTCATTAGTCTGATTCCTTTTCAGCAGTGCTGCGGGCACCACCATTGTAACTTTGTATCAGGACCTTTGAACTATCAGCAATAATATCCTCCTTCGACGCACCTGCCAGAGGTGTTTCCCGTAACTATTTTCACGCTACTAACTATCATTCTAAGGTACCAGGACTAATGTAACAATGCTGCTTTAGTACCAGTACCGTATAGCCTAATAGTACTATGACCCTGAAGCCATTTGACCCGTTACGCAAAAACGTTCAGAATGTAACGGTATGGAAATCACGCTGATAGTCATATTTACCCTGCTTGGTGCTGCCGTTGGCAGCTTCCTGAATGTTTGCATCGACCGCCTCCCTGCCGGGAAATCCCTGGTATCTCCCCCATCCTTCTGCGACGCCTGCCAGCGCCCTCTACTCCTCAAAGACCTTATCCCCCTGTTCAGTTTCCTCTGGCTGCACCGCCGCTGTCGCTATTGCGGAGCACCCCTGCCCTGGCGTGTGTTCCTGGTGGAAGCCAGCACTGCAGCCCTGTTCGGAATCCTGTGCTGGCACTACGGCCTGACACTTCAGTTCGGCATTACTATCTTCTACTTCTGCGTCTTCATAGTCATCCTGGTCATAGACCTGAAACACCAGCTCATTCTCAACAAGATTGTCTATCCGGTTGCAGTAGTAGCCCTGCTGCTCGATGTTCTCGCACCACAACCGGAGATGTTGACCCTGGCACCGAATGCCTTCCTGGGTATGCCGGATATTGCCGCTCGTACCGTCTCCGGCATTGCCGGCGGTGTCACAGGCTTCATCCTGCTCCTGTTACCGGCCATCATCTTTCGTGGAGGAATGGGGATGGGTGACGTCAAGATGGCCGCTCTCATCGGCCTGGCTGTCGGTTTCCCCAGGGTATTCGTTGCCGTCTTCGGTGCGATAGTCCTCGGCGGCTTTCTCGCCGTTTTTCTTGTCCTGACCAGATTAAGGAAGCGAAAAGATGCAATTCCCTTCGGGCCTTACCTTTCCCTGGCAACGATGGTAACCATGGTCTTCGGTAACCAGCTTCTCAACTGGTACCTGAGACTCTTTTCCTAGCAGCTACACTGCCTTATGGATTCGGAAATGAAGATAGTGGTCGCCCCCCAGAGTTTCAAAGGCAGCCTACCCGCCCGGGAAGTGGCTGACGCTATCGTCCGTGGCATAAGACGTGTGCTGGCTGATGCCGAGGTAGTAGTGCTGCCCATGGCCGACGGCGGTGAAGGTACGGTCGATGCCCTGGTCTATGCCACCGGCGGCAGGACAATGCAAGCTGAAGTGACGGGACCTCTGGGTGACCGAGTGCTTGCCATCTGGGGAATCCTCGGTGACGGAGTAACTGCCGTGGTGGAGATGGCGGCTGCTTCCGGCCTGAAACTGGTACCACAGGACAGGCTGGACCCACTGGCGGCCACGACATACGGTACCGGAGAGCTGGTCCGGGCAGTCCTTGACAGTGATTGCCACCGGCTCATCATCGGCATCGGCGGTAGCGCCACCAATGACGGTGGTGCCGGCATGGCTCAGGCCCTGGGCGCAAAGCTGACCAACCGGGAAGGCAGGGAACTTCCCCCGGGTGGTGCCGCTCTTGCCAGCCTGAGACAGATAGATGTCTCCGGACTGGACAGCCGCCTCACCGAGTGTCAGGTTACGGTCGCCTGCGATGTCACCAACCCGCTCTGCGGTAAGGAGGGTGCATCGTGGGTCTACGGGCCACAGAAAGGGGCCACAGAAGAGATGTGTCGCCAGCTCGATGATGCCCTGGCCAGCTATGCCTCCGTAATCAAGAAAGACCTGGGTATCGGCATCAAAGACATGCCCGGTGCGGGAGCAGCCGGAGGGCTGGGTGCGGGTCTGGTAGCATTCCTTGGTGCCAGGCTGGTGCCCGGTATCGAGATTGTCAGTGATGCGGTGGGACTTGTCGAGCATCTGAAAGGAGCTTCACTGGTCCTCACCGGCGAGGGCAGGCTTGATACCCAGACCACGTTCGGCAAGACGGTCTCCGGAGTTGCCAAACAGGCAAAGGTGCTAGGCATACCCGTGGTGGTCATTGCCGGAGAGCTTCACGGCGACCTGAAGGAACTGTACCAGCACGGCATCAACGCTGCCCTGAGCATCGCACCCGGGCCCATCACACGGGAAGAATCGGAGGCAGATGCTGCCCGCCTCATCTCCGATGCAGCCGAGCGGGCACTGCGGCTGGTCCTCATCAATCCCTCTTGATGTCCGCCGCACGACAATTGACATAGCTCTATCGCACGCTTACAATCAGCACAAGCACACTCGCGGGAGAGGGACCGGTACCGAAAACACAGTGCCAGGAGAAGGACATGACTACACCAAGGGTTTTCGTTGCACGCAGGATTGACCAGGAAGCACTGGACAGGATAGCGGCGGTCGCGGAGATGGAGGTCTGGCAGGAGGAGCTGCCTCCTCCTTACGATACCATCCGGGAGAAGACCCGGGACACCGATGGTCTGCTGACACTGCTCAGTGACCGGATTGATGCCACCGTCATGGAAGGCGCTCCCCGCCTCAAGGTAATCAGTAACTACGCCGTGGGATTCGACAACATCGACATTGAAGAGGCCACCAGACACGGCATCGTAGTCGGTAACACCCCAGGAGTTCTCACCGAGACAACCGCCGACTTCGCCTTTGCCCTCCTCATGGCCGCCGCCAGGCGCGTAGTGGAGGCAGCCAACCACACCACGCAGGGAAAGTGGCGGACCTGGGGCCCGATGACACTGCTCGGCCAGGATATTCACCATGCCACACTGGGACTGGTCGGGCTGGGCCGTATCGGGAGTGAGGTCGCACGGCGTGCCAGGGGCTTCAGCATGGAGGTCATCTACTACGACGTAGTAAGGCACAGTAAGGCGGAGGAGACAGAGCTCGGTGTGGAGTATGTCCCGGACCTGAATACCCTGCTGGTTCGTTCCGACTTCGTCAGCGTGCACGTGCCCCTGACGGATGGAACACGCCATCTTATCGGTGCCGAGCAGTTCTCCGCAATGAAACCTTCAGCCGTGTTTATCAATACATCGCGTGGCGCGGTTGTCGACCAGCAGGCACTCTACGAGGCACTTAAAAGCCGGAAAATCTTTACCGCGGCGCTTGATGTTACCGAGGTCGAGCCGATATCACCCGATGACCCGCTACTCACCCTGGGCAACGTCATCATTGCCCCACACATCGCCAGTGCCAGCTTCGCCACTCGCCGCAACATGGCCTTCATGGCCGCAGAGAACCTTCTTGCCGGGCTACGAGGAGAGATACCCCCGAACTGCGTCAATCCGAAGGCACTCCGAATATAGACCCGTTCTCTACCGGCGGTCGTTGCTCAAGAATCCGACGTCGCCAGTATCTATATTGACAAAGTGCCACCATAGGACTAGACTCAAATCCAACCTGTGAAATATAATGGTATCACGAATGAACCAGGTGATACCGGTACCTGCTTCGACTCGGAATACGCGGAGGAGGCAGAATGTGAAGCTAACAGTAATAGGGTTCGGGAGGTGTGGCGGCCAGATTGCCGATGCATTCGCTCGACTGAACAAGCGGGCGCGCCACCAGCGTGGCGTGGACATCATCCTTGATACCTTCGCAGTGAACAGCGGCGAAACAGACCTTGCCGGTCTCCGTAATATCAAGTCCGACTACAACCACCGCATTCTGATGGGTGGAACCAAGACAAGAGGGCACAGTGCCGCCAAACTCAGCGAGCTGGGCGCCCAGATTGCCAGAGACGACAGCGACAAAATCGTCAATGCCCTGAGGTCTTCCAAACGCTTCGCGGACGCAGATGCGATACTCATGGTGGCTGCAACCGGCGGTGGTACCGGTTCGGGTGCCATGCCGGTACTGGCACAGCACCTCAAGGAACGCTACTGGAGCAAGCCCGTTTACTGCATGGCCATCCTCCCCTTCGAGCATGAAGAGCAGGCTGAAGCAAGAACAGTCCACAATACCGCGCTCTGCCTCAAGTCCTCCTATACGGCTGCTGACGCCGTGATACTGGTGGAGAACCAGAGGTTTCACAGGAAAGACTCTCCACTGAGATACAACACAGCCCAGATAAACGCGCATATCGTTGAGCCATTCTACAACCTGCTCTGCGCCGGTGAAGAGAGAAGAAGGAAGCACATCGGGACGAAGGTGCTTGATGCTGCAGATATCGTCGAAACCTTCGAGGGTTGGACGGCAATAGGATACGGCAAGACGATGCTGCCGATGATTCGTATACCGTTCCTGACGTCCCGCAACTACAGAAAGAGGGGGGCCGGCACCAACCGTGGTATTCAGGCGATGGAAGAAGCCATCAGCGAGATGTCCGTCCATTGTTACCCCAAAGACGCGACAAAGGCGCTCTATCTCATCTCAGCACCCTCTTCGGAGATGAACTCCTACCTGACCAGTGACCTCAGTGAATACCTCCGGGACCTGGCACCGAATGCCGTAATCAGGGCCGGAGATAATCCCCATGAGCGAAGCATCATGGACGTGGTCACTGTTCTCTCCGCGCTGTCCGAAGTAAGCAAGGTAAAGAACTACTACGTGAAGGCTGCCACCCTTATCGAGAAGATTCAGGAGAACGAGGAAGCACAGCCGAAACGGAGTGCCACGGACCAGGCCGCCGATGACCTCCCGACACTGCTGTGATGTATATGTGGTGATACTACTCACTGTACGGGCGGTTTGCCTGACCTGCGACCGGTTACCAGTAACCGCATCATACCTCCGGATATGAATCATCCCGTTGGAATCCTCTACCGGAGAGCAATCACCCGGGGTCAGGACACACTGGCACGTTACTTCCCGCTATGCAAAAGGAGACAATGAGATGTTGAGGGGTGGAATACCCATCGGCCGCCTGTTCGGCATATCCCTGAGGCTGAACTACACCTGGTTTATTGTCTTCGGACTGGTGACATGGTCACTAACGGCCAACTACTTCCCGATGAGTTACCCTGGTTGGAGCCTATCCATGTCGCTGGTCGCCGGTATCGTGACCAGCCTTCTCTTCTTCGGTTCGGTGCTGGCGCACGAGCTCATGCACAGTGTCGTTGCCCAGTCAGTTGGTATTAAGGTTCACTCCATCACTCTTTTCATCTTCGGCGGGGTCGCCCAGATGAGCGAGGAACCACATCGGCCCAGGGATGAACTGCGTATAGCCCTGGCCGGTCCCCTGACAAGTGTGGCGATTGGCATTATCTTCTGGGTAGTCTATTTACTGGCCGAGGGACACTCCGAGTTCATACGAGCCATATCATACTGGTTGGGTCTGATAAACATATCTCTCGCCGTATTCAACCTTATCCCGGGCTTCCCCCTGGACGGTGGACGTGTTCTCAGGTCGATATTGTGGTGGCGTAGTAATAACCTGCGACGGGCCACTAAGACCGCCACCAATATCGGCCGTGTGGTGGGCTACCTGTTTATCTTCGGCGGGATATTCTTCATCTTCCAGGGTCTCTGGCTGAACGGGCTCTGGCTGGCGCTTATCGGCTGGTTCCTGGAAAACGCCGCCGTCGGCAGCTACCGTCAGGTCTCACTTCAAGGCATGCTTCAGGGTCACACCGTCAGCGAGGTCATGACCAGGGACTGTCCCCTGATGGACCCCGAACTGACCGTAGAAAAACTGGTAAACGAGCAGATACTGGTCTCCGGACGTCGATGTTTCCCGGTAGTAGTTGACGGGCGTATCCTGGGTCTTGTGACCCTGCACAACATCAGGTCAGTCCCGCGCCCTCTGTGGCCTGCCAGAACGCTAAGACAGGTAATGACACCGCTGGACAAATTAAAGTCCGTTTCACCCAATGAAGACCTATCAAAAGCGATGAAGACCCTCACCGAAGCGGACATCAATCAGGTGCTCGTGGTGGAAAACGGCACAATCCTCGGCGTCATCGGACGGGACAATCTGCTTGCCTTCATCAACATCCGTGGTGAACTGGGCGTGTAGTGTCACCTGGAAGTAGTCCGCACAGAAGCGTCGGTGCGCAGTCCGTATCACGGCATCCCACGTCTCCAGTGCCGCCGACTCGGCGACGTCCAGGAATAAAACTCCTCTACCTGCAGGGAGTGGGCCAGACCGCAGGTAGGTTTTCAACCGTCGATTTATTGTTGTATACTTAGCACCAGCTACTCTCATAGCAAGGAGCAAGACAATGACAATGGACCTTGATGACGAACTGAAACAGGTATTCCGCCCCCAGGACGTCCACATGGGACGCCTCGAAGCAGACCCGGAGAAGTGCACCGGATGCGGTCTGTGCATTCAGAACTGCCTCTTCCGTTCGTGGGAGATGGACGAAAACGAAGTTCCCTACATGAAGGAAGGCGCAGCCTGTTTCGGCTGCTATAACTGTATGGTGGCCTGTCCGGTGGATGCCATATCCATTGTTGAGCCCTACCATGTTGATTCCGGGCTCTTCCGCACGCTCCCTAATCCTATGCCCGCTGTGCCGCCACTACCCCCGTTTGACGCCGACGGGAATCCCGATAAGTGGAACGAGGTCGAGCGTGTCGTCTTCACCCGGCGCAGCGTGCGCAACTTCTCGGATAAACCGGTACCGGAACCACTTCTCCGGCGCATAGTGGAGGCCGGCAGGCACGCCCCCAGCGGCGGTAACTCGCAGCCGTGGAAGTTCATTATTATTTCCAACAAGGCCCTGCTTGATGAACTTAATGAGGCTTCAGCAAAGATTCTGAGGGCAACGTACGAGATGTATGCCGACGACGAGAAAGTGAAGATGCTGGCCGCGGGCTACAAGGCGAACCCTACGCCGGGGAGCTGGGACCCGCGTATCATCCTTGGTGGCATCGGCACCTGTGTCTACAACGGTATCAATCCTGTCCTGCTGGGTGCCCCGGTGACAATCCTGATTGCCGCCGACCGCCGGGCTATCGGTGGCCCCCAGATGCAGGTAGGTATTTGCGGGCAGAATATGATCCTCGTGGCCAATTCGCTGGGTCTGAAGGCCACCTGGGTGGGGTTTGTCGGGGCCTGCAACGGGGTGCCGTCCATCATGGCGAAACTGGGACTTGAGGACCCCTTCTACATCACCAGTTCCGTGGTTGTCGGCTACCCGAAGTTCAAACAGGAGGGTACGGTGGCGAGGGAGTACCGACCGATAACCTGGTTCCGCGAAGGGCAGGACGACCCGGACATTGAGGAGGAACCTCGTGTTGTTACGCTCACCGGCGCCGAAGCCCGCTGATGATACGCTTTGTGCATCTATTCAACTATTCAGAGGGTATCTCACTGGAGGATGGCGAAGCGTGGTACCTGGGTGAGCATGTTCCCAGGGTCAGGAAACTGCCCCACATAGCACACTATCGGTCCTGGCGGGGGCTGGACACCCCGATTCCCTATCCGGCCACTGGCGTACCGGCCCCCTTCGACCAGTTCGTGCGCCGCAGTGAGCTGTGCTTCGATGACCTCAGTACCTGCCATCAAGCCCTGGCAAGGGACCCCACGATGTGGGCTCTATCTGAAGAGGGCACACCCGGATTCCGCGAGTTCGAGTGCCTGCTTCTGGAGGAAGAACCGCAGTACGACCTACTACGGGACGCTCCACAGGAGCAGTACAAGTACATGACTCTACCGCTGCTGTGGCCCAGTGGCAGACCACAGATTGAAGATACCGGCGACCTCGTGGTCGATAGCTACTATTCCTCCTATCGACCGGGATTATCCATCGCCGATGGTGAGGACTGGTACCTGGGCCACCACACCCGCGAAGGAAAACAACTTTCGGGAGTGAAACACTACAAGACCTGGAAGAGCATCCCCTTACAGGAAAACCCCGTTTCCACTCTGCGTCTGAACAGATGGTTCCGCAACACAGAACTCGGTTTCTGCAGCTACGAGGCATTTCTTGCCACACTGGTGGATGACAGGACACGAGTCAGGTTCACCCCGTCACCATTTGGCCGTGTGCTCGGCGATTGGATGAACATCTTCATAAGGCTTGAAGACGTTGAGGACCTGCTTGAGTAGCCCCTGGTACCGACCTTCGACAGGCGAAAGCAGTAATGCTACAGGAGGCATGAGAGCAGCATGATAAAACATGTCTTCGCCGGATTTCTCGGGGACATCAATCGAACAGAGGCTGAGAGGTGGTACTTCCGCTTCCATAGCAAAGAAGTCGTGCGTTTTTTCGGACCGTGGCTGCGACGCTACGAGACATTCCGGGCCTGCGCACCACCGGCGGATGCAGAGCGTTTCGGTGCCCGGAACGGTTACCTCACCGAACTCTGGTACGACAGCATTGAGGACTTCGTCGAGACGGACCCCAACAATCGACCATATACTCCCCTCGCCATATCCCGGACCGGAACCCGTCCCAGACCCCCGGCGATAACCATAGTCCCTGCCATGCCTACCGAAGACTTTCTCGGTAAAGAGCCTACTCCCGAAGAGAAGACAATCCTGCGCTGGTACTGCGTCTTCAAGTATCCGGATGGTGCCTCTATTGACGATGGTGAGAAGTGGTACCTGGAGATGCACTCGCAGGAAGTCAAGCAGCAGCCAGGCCTTCTAAAGTACGTCAGCCACCGTGCCGTGGACAACCCGCCGATTCGTACTCCCTGGCTTCGCGTGTCCGAGCTCTGGTACGAGGACTTTGACTCCTGGCACAGGGCAAACATAGAATCACCTCCTCAATACACGCCGCCGCCGTGGGACGCGTCGGAACCCTTCGTCGATATGGTCAGTATCTTCGTGAGGTACAAGCCGGACGTCGACTTCCTCAAAGACAGTCCTCCCATCCCGTAGCTGGTCGCATTGACACCCGTGACCCGACAACGATAGTATATAATAAGAATGTCTCTATCCTACCAGCACATCACGCCGGCACTGGCACGCCAGACGAAACTCCTGATGACTGATGTGGACGGCACCCTGACGTCCGCAGATGATACCATTAGTCCGGCGGTCTTCGAGACAGTCCTTCGCCTGGAGGAGTCGGGCGTTATCGTTGGCCTTGTCTCCGGTAGGACACTGCCCGAGCTGGAATCGCTGGGCCATCGTCTCAATATCAGCGGACCGATAATCGCGGAAAACGGGGCTATTGCCAGGCTCAAGGTTGACGGTGAACTCATAGAGTTGGGTTATTCCCGAAAACCCTCAATGGAAGCCCTGGAAAAGCTCATGTTGCTCTACCCCGGCTCAATCAGGGGACGAGAGGATAATGCCGAGCGCCTGGTGGACGTGGTTATCCATACGGACAACGTACCCAGGGAGGCACTGATTCAGCACCTTGAAGATGTTCAGCTTGTTGATTCCGGATACATTATGCACTTGATGCCCACCGGCATCAGCAAGGGAAATACACTGCTTGAGCTACTCGGCAGCGTGGGGCATGATGGCGTATCGCCGGAAGAGGTCATGGTGTTCGGGGACTCCGCTACCGACCTCTCACTATTCGAGATATTCCCGCACAGTGTCCTGATACCGAACCCCAGGCTGGCTCCTGAGCTAACCGACGATGTGCAGAAGGCGGCTGCATACATTGCCGGTATTCCTTATGGTGAGGGCTTTGTCCAGGTGGCCCGGTATATCGCTGATATCCGTGCCGATAGTGGCCGCAGTTAGGATGTCATCTCTATCCCACCGGCGTTTGACAGCGTACATCCACGATAATACGTTCAGATAAGGTTGGCGGCAGGCCAAATACATGCAATCAAGGAGACCCGAATGCTCAAAGACCTGATACTAGAGAACAGAAGTCGACGGCGGTTCCACCAGAAACCGGTAGAGCGGGAAACGCTGCGGGAGCTAATCGACCTGGCCAGACTGTCGGCCTCGGGGGGCAACCGCCAGGCACTGAAATTCGCCATCGTCTGCGATGAGGATACCAATGCCCGCGTATTCCCACTCATAGGTCTGGCAGGGAACCCCACCCAGGATGAAGCTCCCACGGCCTACATCGTTATCCTTGGTGATACCGAGATAAGCAAGTCCTATGGCTGTGACCACGGGATAGCCGCCCAGAGCATAATGCTCGGTGCTACGGAGAAGGGTCTCGGTGGCTGTATGGTCGGCATTGTGGACCGAAAAAAACTCCGCAAGCTCCTGGATATCCCCGGACGCTACGAAATCCTCCTCCTGCTTATCCTCGGCTGGCCCAAAGAAAAGCCCATCATCGACTCCCTGGGTGCGGACGGCGATACACAGGGAACCTGGGACGATGAAGGTGTCCGACACGTCCCCAAGCGCTCGCTGGACGAGCTTATCATTAACTAGCAGGGTGATGAAAAACCCTTTCGACTATCCCCGTGCGGCCCAGATGTGGCGCCCCTCAGAAGGGGCGGTGCCTTACCCTTCCTGGCCAGGAATGAGCCTTCTGCGGAAGGGGGGAAATATTATATCTGGGGGACACCGGCAGAATCTGGTTTCAGATTCTGCTAACGTCATTCTGTAAGAATGACGCCCAGACACCCCAGCCAGAAGGGGGCGCCCCTCAGAAGAGGCAGGCCCTTCAGAAAGGGCACGCCCTCTGGACTCCCCTTTTTCAGCACACTCCTAGTGCCATGAGCAGCACTGACGGCACCATAACGGTTAAAGGCCGGTTATCGAACGCGCCAGTTCGCGCCGATGGTGCGCCGGGTCGCCCAGATAGTGGTACAGGGCACGGGACGCCCGTGTGTGGAAACTCGCCGGGTGGTCTTTCGAGTAGCTCACGCCGCTGAAGACCCGATGGGCAAGGGTGCAGATTTCCCAGTAGGCTTCACTGGTAATCGCCTTGGCCATGTGTACGCTTTCCGCAGCAGGCTTTCCCGTATCCAGCTTCCATAGACACTCGTAGGTAGTCCAGCGGGCAGCATCGCGATAGTTGACCATCTCGATAATCATGTCCTGCACCCGCTGAAATCTTCCGATGGCCTGGCCAAATTGCACCCTGGTGCGACTGTATTCCAGCGTCATTTCAGAGACCGCCTGACAGCCGCCCACTTTGTATGCGCAGAGGACAGGTATTGACCGGACAATGGCGCGTTCCAGCGCCGGCCAGGCATCATTACCCTCGCCCAGTCGGTCCGATACCGGTACCCTTACCGAGTCCAGCTTCACCTCGAATGCCCGGCCAGAGAGATACCCGGGCAGGCGCCTTATCGAGACGCCGTCTGATACACTGTTGACCAGAAACAGCCCGATACCATTCTCAGTACGGGCAACCACGATGATGTGGCTTGCTGACTGAGCATCCATGGTGTATAGTTTCACGCCGTCAAGCACGTAGTCGCCATTCCGGTTTGTGGCGGTAGTCTGCACGGCTTTCGGGTTCCAGCTGTACTCCGGCTCAGTGAAGGCCAGTGTCAGTATCTCCTCACCCCGGGCAACCGCAGACAACACACGCTGTTTCTGCTCCCCGGTACCGGCCTCGAGAATCGCCATGCTACCCAGTATACTCGAAGAGAAGAGCGGCCCGGGCAGTGGGCCTGTGCCCAGTGCTTCAAAGAGGACGGCGGCACCGGTCAGCGGGTTCCCCGCACCACCATATTCCTCAGGGATGATAATGCCCGGCCACCCCATGCCAACCATCGTCTCCCAGACCTCATCGGTACAGCCTGTATCGGTCTCCTGGAGGGCCTGTACGACGTCCTTGGGGGCATCCCGTCGCATGAAGTCCAGGGCCGTTTTCTTTAGCATCTCTTCGCTTTCGGAAAGACCCAGGTCCAATTTCATCTCAAACTCCTGTGAAAAAAGTAGTGCTTCCGGTTCATGACCGCCCGCCGGGTTGACGTCCGATGGTAAGGGCACGGGAAATGATTATTTTCTGCGCTTCGGGGGTGCCTGCCGGAGCGAAACACAGACCGGCACGCTGCGTGACCTCAAACAGGTCTTCTTCGAGTCCCCATTCAGTGCCTTCCGTGAAAGTGCAGGGACCGAGGACCCTGGCGATATCGGCAATCATCTGCCCACCGAACATCTTGGTGTACAGACCCAGTTGCGGGCCGGCATAGGGGGCACGTATCCCACTACCGGACAGCCATGAGTTGCGCAGGCCCCATAGCCTCTGAATCTCACTTCCAATATAAACGTTTACCATGTTTTCCAGCAGTTGCGGGTTTTCCTCCAGACGTTTTACAATCTTCGGATTGCTGCGGCACTGGTCGAGGAACCGGGTTACGACGTAGTTCTCCGGTGGTACACCAACCTGGCCCCCCCCATGCTCGACGTCCAGGGTAGCCGTGGTCACCCTCCATCCGTCCCTTTCCCCGCCGATTAAATACCGCTCGTGGACCTTGACATCATCAAAGAAGACCTGGTGCTTGACCGCCGGTGCCTGGTCGACAGTGGAGCCGATGACCTGTGACAGCGTGCCGGAAACAAAGAGGGGCAGCGGCGTGATGGAAACGCCCTCAAGGTTGCCCGGGGCAAGAAACATCGCCAGATTATCGTGTCGCGGCGCTTCGCGGTCGCTACGGGTCAGCAGCAACAATTGGTCCGGCGGAGCATACAGTCCTCCGACGAATATCTTGCTCCCATTGATAATAAAGTACTCTCCCTCTTTCTCGTGGCGCAGGGCATCGGTCTGCTGGTTAGCCTCATCCGTACCGGCTTCCGGTTCAGTGAAGAGCTGCCAGGTGGTTACCTCACCCCGGAAAATGGGTGGTAGAAAGCGCTCTTTCTGCTCGTCAGTACCGAGCGATAGAATCGGTCCAACCGCCAGCCGGGCCGAATCGTAAAACGGAGGATAGCCAATCTCCGCTTTCTCGAACTCCTGGCTAAGGACAAATCGGTGCTCGGCATCCAGGCCACCACCACCGTACTGGCTGGATAATCCGGCATAGAGCCATCCTTTCTTGCCAAGTCGCCGCCCGAGCTCGCGCCGCAGTTGCCACTGCTCATAGGTCTTCTTTATCGGGTCTCTCAGGTTCACCAGACCAGCAGGAACGTTCTCCTTTATCCACTCACGTACCTCTTTGGCAAAATCTTCCTGCTCCTCCGTGTATTCCAGGGAGAAATCCATTGTCTGCACCTCCCTAACCGTTTATTGGTAGCATCGGACTCTTGCCTTCGTATTCTACTCTCACTTTCCCCACAATTCAAGCATCAGGCAAGGAACATGGTTCAGGACGAACAATTCGATAATGACTATTGTCCTATTTATCGCAGGATTATATTGCCGGAGACCGGGGAAAATAGTGCTGCCCGGTCGGGACCATTCCTGGAACAGTACCCCTCCCGGGCAGTATTATCCGTCAAGGCTGTCGATAGCTATTGCCGATATAACTATCGGTGGCAGCAGTCGCTTCGTCTATGTCATCGACCTATAGCTTTAGGCTTACCTGCTGTTGGTTGACCGATATCATCCGACCCATTACGCCTTAGCTTGGCGTGCACCCGGGCCATGAGTTCAACCCGATCAAATGGTTTAATCATAAAATCGTCGGCGCCTCCGGCCAGGGCACGCTCCACACAGGCGGGTTCATCCATTGCCGTGAGCATGATGACCGGTATGCTGGACTGCTCCCGGATAACCTTGAGAACGCTAAAACCATCAAGCCCCGGCATCCTGATATCCAGAATAGCCAGGTCCGGGTTGCTACCCTCAAACGCCTGCAATGCCTTCACACCGTTGCTGGCCGTGACTACATCATATCCTTCCAGGCCAAGGCTTATCTTGAGCAGCCGAAGTAATGGTTCCTCATCATCTGCTACCAGGATTAGTGGGCACTCTCTCATCGCTACGAGTCTCCTTTCCTCTGTATCCGTGTTGATATTGCCCTTCTAGTTGAATACAAGACGCCGCTCCGTTACACCTCGAAGTGGGACCAGAGTCAACCAGTAATTTTCATCTATGGAACTAACAGATTTTTCGGCCTCTGCCAGATTGCGTGCGGCATTATAGGGGACCATCGTGTTGAAGAGGGTCATCCTGGTCGTAGTCCAGGCATTGTGAGACTCCCGGAAGAGCTTCATGCGTTTATTGTGCTCGGCAAAGCATTCCTTATCCCCATCTTCATGGTTCTTGAAGCCATCGTCCCGGGTGTTCTCCTCGATTGCCATCCCTCTTATGCCTCCTGCTAGTGTTAACCAGTTCCATGTGGTGTTGAAAGCTGGTGAGAACCATAGGTGTTATTTGCTGCTCGTTCTGTCTTTTCCGGTTTCCCTCACCAATTTCAGAGTAAATCTGGAACACGAAACAAGGGCTAAATATCGGCTGGCTATTTCTAAATATTAGCTAAAGCTTCCCCGGACAATAGAAAAGGCACCCATTTCGGGTGCCTTCTTCATAGAATAGCGACTGTTACGGAACCTGTTCAGGCGGTGTCACGCGTCAGGTCAAATATGATATAGAATTGCTTTTGGTTAAGTATGGCGGCTAGCAGGGTGATGAAAAACCCTTTCGACTAATCCCCGTGCGGCCCAGATGTGGCGCCCCTCAGAAGGGGCGGTGCCTTCCCCTTCCTGGCCAGGAAGGAGCCTTCTGCGGAAGGGGGAAAAGATTATGCCTGGGGATACCCCCAGGTTTGGGGGACACCCCCAGAATCTGGTTTCAGATTATGCTAACGTCATTCTGTAAGAATGACGCCCAGACACCCCTGCCGGAAGGGGACGCCTCTCAGAAGGGTGCGCCTCTAAGAAGAGGCGGCGCCCTCTGGACTCCCCTTTTCCATCACTCTGCTAGTGTGGTATCCCTGAGGTTCGATAGATAATTCGGGGACATCAGGCAGGCTATAGCAATACTCAAGACCCAGTTCGAAGTTGCTCCGTCCTACTAGGAGTATTGCAGAGTATTTCAAGGACAGGACGCTAGTGAGTGTGGGTACCGTAGGCAAAGTGACTGCGTGCAAATTCGCGGGGATACTCGAACTCCTTACCGGCTATCTGCACCATATCCTGACCCAGTTCCCGGGCGGCTTTCATTGCCCCCGCCTTGCTGTTGATATCACCCTTGTTATTGACATAGGCACCGACCCAGTTTCCCGCGAGCATGCGCTTGGCGGCGAAGTAGAAGTAAAGGTCCTTCACCGCATCGATAATGCCGACACTACCGGCCACGACGACAACTCCGCCGACCTTGTTGGTCAGGCTCTTTCCTTTGCCAGGCGGTGCAAAGGTGCGGTCAATCATGGCCTTACACTGGGCAGCCATACCGTAGAAATATATCGGGGTGCCAAAGATGATACCATCAGCTTCAGCCATCTTTTCGTAGACGGTCGCCATATCGTCTTCGATGTGGCATTTGCCCGTCTTGTGGCAAGAACCACAGCCATCGCAAGGCTTTATCTCCTTACCTGCCAGGCTGAAAAGCTCCGCCTCGGCGCCTTCGGTACGAGCACCCTCTAGCGCTTCTGCTATCAGAATATGCGTGTTGCCGGATGTTCGCGGGCTACATGAAATACCCAGAATCTTCACTCGCTCTGTTTCTCCATTTCTGTACTTATTTCGCAGGGTGGCAGCACAATACACCCAGGGCACACAACACGATACCGGAATCGACGGCACGGTGGGCAATTATGGCCCTAGCAGGGTGATGAAAAACCCTTTCGACCATCCCCCTGACCCCCTTCCTGGCCAGGAAGGGGGAAAATATTATATCTGGGGGACACCCCCAGACCCCTGCCAAAGGGGCTTCGCCCCTCTGGGCTCCCCTTTTTCATCACCCTGCTAGCACAGGAGAGGTACCGTTTGTGCTAGCCCTCATTCGTCCTGGGAGAGGGAATGCAGGGCTTCACCGGTCACATCCAGGGCTGCCTCCATCAGTGCCTCGGAGATAGTAGGATGGGTGTGGATTGTTGCACTGATTTCCTTCGGGGTTGCCTCCATCTTCATTGCCAGGGTCGCTTCCCCTATCAACTCGGCGGCATGGGGTCCAATGATATGGATACCCAGTATCTGCCCGTACTCCGCCTCAGAGATAATCTTGACAGCGCCACTCCTCTCGGCCAGGATTGTCGCCATGCCGACCGCTGCCAGAGGAAATCTACCGATACGTGTCTGATATCCCTGAGATGCCGCCTCTTCCTCGGTAAGTCCAACGCTGGCAATCTCCGGGAAGGTATTGATGCAGCGTGGCACGACCAGGTAGTCCATCTCAGACGCTTTGTCCATAACATTCTCGGCGGCCACTCTCCCTTCGCTGAAGGCCACGTGGGCCAGTCTGGGTTCTCCGACAACATCTCCGGCGGCCAGTACACCAGCCACGTTCGTCTCCATCCGGCGGTTCACCTCTATACCGCCGCTACCGGTGGAAATCCCGGCCACATCCAGACCAAGACCTTCCAGGTTAGCTTCTCTTTCATCGGCTGCCAGCACGTACTGCACAATCAGCGTCTTTTCCTCCCCGCCGGCGGTAACAACAACACTCTTCTCGCCTCCCTCCGCATCCCGGATTTCAGTAATCGATGCCTCGGTGAGAATCTGGACTTTCTGTTTCCTCAGGTCCCTGGCTAAAATGGAGACGATTTCGCCATCTACGTCATGAAGTATTCGCGCCGATGTTTCGGCAACGGTAACCTCCGCACCCAGCTTTGCGAATATGGTGGCAAAGGCAAGACCGATGCTACCGCCACCGATAATAAGTAATGACCGGGGAATCTCGGTAAGCTCCATGGCCTGGTCTGTGGTGAGCACTCCGTCGCCGCCGGGTACAGCCGGCCTTTTCGCCCTGGCACCGGTGGCAATGAGTATTTTCCGTGCGGTAATACGGCTGGTAGAACCGTCCGATGATACTACCTCTACCTCCGAGGGTGAAGCCAGTCTGCCTTTTCCCGAGATAACCTCAGCCCCGTTTCCTTCCAGCAGCAGCTTCACCCCGCCGGTAACCGTCCGGACGACAGTATCTTTGCGGGCCATCATTTTGGCGAAGTCGACCTCAGCCGCTCCCAGGTTTACTCCGTAGTCCCTGGCCTTCCTGGGTATCTCCAGGAACTCAACACCTCTTACCAGTGCCCGCATCGGGATACAGCCGCGGTTGAGGCAGGTCCCGCCCACGGTATCCTCTTCAACCAGGGTAACCCTGCCACCAAGCTGCCGGGTGCGTATTGCCGCCACATAACCCGCAGGACCACCACCGATGATAATCAGGTCTCTATCTTCCATGCCACGTTCCTTTCTTTACCCCCGGTATATCTTACTTTATAACAGCAAAAGCCCGGGATTCTCCAGCACCTCTGTTAGTCGAAGTATAAACATTGTGGCAGGAGCACCGTCGATAACCCGATGGTCGAAGGTGAAGCTGTAGGTCATTATCGGTCTGATAACAATCTGCCCTTCACGCACTACCGGCCGGTCTACTATGGGCCCGGTGCCGATTATGGCTGATTCGGGCTGGTTGATTATCGGTGTTCCGAATCCATATCCACCGCCAAACGCCCCGAGGTTGGTAACGGTGAAAGTACCACCGGTGACGTCGTCCGGCATAAGCTTACCGGTCCTTGCCTGCTCTACCAGCACCTTCAGTTCATGGTTTATCTCTACCAGGGACTTCTTATCGGCGTTCTTCACAACGGGCACTATCAGGCCGCCGTCCGTTCCCCCTTCGAGGGCCACGGCAACACCAACGTTGATATCCTCCCAGAGCTTTATCTCGTTCTCAATCAGGCTGGCATTCACTATCGGGAGTTCCCTGAGGACTTTGGCGGCAGCCAGCACCAATATATCCGTGTAGGTTATCCTTGCCCCGATAGCCTCTTCCTGTGTCACCAGGGTTGCCCGGAGCTTCTTTAGCTCGGTCATATCTATCTCACCCATCTGGGTAAGCTGAGCAGAAATGGAGAGGCTGCGATGCATGTGCTCGGCAATTACCCTCCTCATGCTCTTCAGGGGTAGAGTGCTCTTGACCCGTTTGCCCTGGTAGACCTCGCCGGTGGCCGGCACCTCGGACGCTGCTGTCGCAGTTCCAGCCTTTACCGGCACGTCACCCCTTTCTTTTGCCTCAATCGCTTTCTCAATGTCCTCTCGAACGATTCTGCCTTCCGGACCGGTACCGGTGACCGTGGTGATGTCTATCATATGCTCTTCGGCCATTTTTCGTGCCACCGGAGATATGCGTACACGCTTCCGTTCATCGGTAGCTACCGGCGCACCGGCCGCCACGCTGGCGGCTGGTTTGTGTCTTTCTTCGGCCTGCGCTGCCGTCGCACCGGCCTCAGACGTGTAAATCTCGCCGGGAGGTTCTTTCCGTAGTTCCTCAAGCTCTGCATCCGTCTCGACAATCATACCAACGACTCTGGCTACCGGTGCTGTTATTTCCGCCGGTATCAGGATATGCACCAGGCCACTGGCAGCAGCCTCAACCTCCCACTCGGTCTTCTCCGTCTCTATAGTCAGGACAACGTCCCCCTTCTCGACACGCCCCCCTTCACTGACCTTCCACTCGACCAGCGTGGCCTCAGTCATCTGCATTCCCAGTTTGGGTATCGCTATGTATTCTGCCATGCTGTAACCCCCGGTATTTTATCTATGTGCGCTTATGCGGCGTTTATGCAACACTTATGCAACGCGCTCCTGCACGGTAAAGAACCCCTGTGCGGCCGCCTCCCGAACTACCCTGTTTATGTCAACTACACGCGGCCCGTCACGCTCGACCCTTACTCCGGCTTCATCATCACCACCCACCACAAGCTCTCTCTCACCGTCAAGGGCAAGCAGACAGGGTTTTAGTGTTAACGAGACTTCCTCGCCAAACTTCAATTTCCGGTACTCCCTAATACCGACCTCTTTAATAACCCCGGGGAGCACCGCTGCCCGACACCTGATGTTCCCTTCGCCAAGCTCCAGGTACAGGCCGCAATCATCATCCGGCCCCACCGGGCAGACACTGCCACCGATAGCAGACAGCCCGATGCTCTCCGGCTCGGCACGGGTACAGATGACCTGTCTCACCTCGTCGAGCTTCCACACCGCCCTGGCACCGACAAAGGCCTGCTCGAGGACCACAACATCGACCAGTGCCATATCGCATTCCCTGCCGTTCCGGGTGATTATCAGCCTCTTATTGACTGAAACCACCTTGGTCATGTCCACGATGCCCCGCGCAACAATCCCGGCAGCAATGCCAGCAGTGGTAGCTTCCACCATTACCGGAAAAACATTATTGGTGCCGGTAGAAAGCGGCACCATCGGTATTGACCGGTCTCCCTTGACCACGGCACGATTGGTGCCATCCCCACCCACGGTGACGACACAACCGACACCAAGCTCCTTCATCAGTGCCATCGCGCGGGTAGAGTCCTCCTGGGTACCACTCACCTTCATATCCAGGATGGATACCCTGCTCCCGGTCCCATCTCTGCCCAGTCCCGATGCCGCCATCGAGCCCAGACCGTAATAGTCCGGCATTATCACAATTTCATCGACACCGGTCGACTGGATGCCCAGGATTATCCTTCTCACAAGGTCGGTCTTATCCCGGTTGTTCATCAAGCTGGCATACGCCACCAGCCGCCTGATGTCTTTACCCGACGCCGGGTTGGCGATAATGCCTACCTTGCTCATCAGGCATTCTCTCCGCCAACCTGCGCACGGTACTCATCCGCCGAAGTAAGTGAGTCAATTTCACCCGGGTTCGTCATCTTGATAACGACCATCCACCCTTCACCGTACGGGTCCTCATTGACCCTGCCCGGTTCGTCCTGAAGGGCTTCGTTGACCTCGACCACCTCACCGCTGACCGGGCTGTACAGGTCATTGGTCGCTTTGACACTCTCAATCACACCGAACGGCTCCATGTGGCTGACGGCTGTCCCTATTTCAGGCAACTCGACGAAGACGACCTCTTTCAGTTGCTCCTGGGCATAGGTAGTGATACCCACCCGGCCCAGGCCTTCACCTTCCAGCTTCAGCCAGGTGTGTTCCTCGTTGTATTTAAGTCCCTCAGGATACATATCTCAAATCACCTTTCCCAGTTCATGCTATAACCGCTTCTATTGCGGCAACGATGTCCTTCGTCTGAGGCAGCACGTACTGTTCCATGTAGGCCCCGGGAATCGGGAAGTTGGCCGCGGCAACCCTCTTGATGGGAGCGTCCAGGGAATCGAAGGCGTTCTCCATGATTTGCATGCCAATCTCTGCGCCAACCCCGCATCGCCTCGTGTCCTCGTCAACAATGACAACACGCCCTGTCTTCCTTACCGATTCAACAATCGTATCGATGTCCAGAGGCTCCAGCGTTCTCGGGTCTACCACCTCGATACTGACCTTGTCCTTCATCTCTTCAGCCACCTGGAGGGCAAGCTGCACCATGTATGAGGTCGCCACCACGGTGACATCCGTGCCTTTACGCTTGATATCGGCCACGCCGAACGGTATCGTGTACTCCTCTTCCGGTATCTCGCCCTGGAGACCGAGCAGCCGCTTGTGATAGAAAAAGACCACCGGATTATCGTCCCTGATGGCCGTCTTGAGTAGTCCCTTGGCAGAGTACGGGTCCGAGGGCACAACCAGCTTCAACCCCGGTTTGTGCATTATGAAGGACTCGGGGCATTGCGAATGCTCCGGACCAAGCCGGGCATACCCCCCGATGTTGGCAAACAGCACTAGAGGCAGGTTGACTTTGCTGCCATGGATGAAGTGCCAGTTAGCTATATTGTTCACAATTTCATTGGCCGCAACGAACATGAAATCAGCAAACATAAAGTCGGCCACGGGACGATAGCCAGCCGTTGCCGCACCGAGAGCGGCCCCGGCAACTACCGTCTCACTCAGCGGAGTGTCCATGACACGCTCAGGACCATACTTTGCTATCAGCCCACGACTTGCTCCGAAGACCCCGGACTGCACATCCTCCCCAATGATGAAGACCTTCTCGTCCCGCTCCATTTCCTCATCGAGGGCTTCATTAATTGCCATCATAAATATAGTCTGTTTCATTCCAATATCTCCTCACAGAGTAGTCGGTAAAAGACTTTACTCCACATACAGGGCATTCTCGAATATTTCAGGGCCGGGGACCTTGCCTTCCGTAGCGAATTTATCAGCGTCCGCCACCCATTCGTCAGCTTCTTTCTCTATTCGCTTGTTTTCAGCCGCCGTGAGAATTTTCTGCTCCAATAGCTTCTCACGGAAGAGCTTTATCGGGTCCCGCTTCTTCCAGGCCTCGATCTCCTCCGCAGGTCTCGGGTCAACGTGGGAAATATCACTTGACCCCTCTGAGTGACTCCGGTAACGATAGGTCTTGCACTCAATCAGTGAAGGACCTTCTCCCGCTCTGGCTCTTTCCACTGCGGCCTGTACTGCCTCGTGAACGGCAATCACGTCCTGCCCGTCAACGACCACCCCGGGCATGTTGTAGCCAGCGGCCAGGTCTGCAATATCCTCCCGGGCATAGGCATCTTTAAGGGGCATAAACTGGGCGTAGAGATTGTTTTCACAGAGCCAGACAATGGGTAGCTTCCATACCGCAGCCACGTTCATGGCTTCGTGCAGCGTACCGCGATTGGAACTGCCGTCACCAAAGCAGCATAGTGTGACCTGACCCCGGCCGTTCTTTTTACAGGCCAGTCCCCAACCAACAGATACCGGGAACTGAGAACCAATCGTGCCGGCACTTCCGAAAAGACCATGCTTAATGTCAACGCCGTGGAAGCCAGCAATGCCCCCGGCCATACCGTTGGCCCTTCCGTAGTGCTCAGCGAGGTATTCCTTCAGGGAAGCACCTTTTGCCAGCATGTAGGAAATACCGTGCCCGCGATGGTGCGGGTAGACGAAGTCATCATCCCGCAGAAAACTGCAGGCACCCACCCCGACCGCCTCCGAGCCTTGCCCGCTGTGGAAGAATCCGACCACCTTGCCTTCCATGAGACTCTTGACCACGAGTTCATCCATCTTGCGGGTGCGTACCAGGTTTGTGTACATCTGTATCAGTTGTTCCTTTTTCAGTGCCATGTTTCCTCCTTTCTACTCTTTCCAGTAGTTACTTCCTGGCGGCTTCCCCATTTCGGAAAAGCCCGTTCACAAACGCCGCTAGTGTAGTGCTTCCTAAATATCGTTATTTAGCCAATGACACTGGCTCTAACAGGATGATGAAAAACCTTTTCGACCATCCCCCTGTCCCCCTTCCTGGCCAGGAAGGGGGGAAAGATTATATCTGGGGGACACCCCCAGACCCCTGCCAGAGGGAGCCCCTTCAGAAGGGGGGTGCCCCTCAGAAAGGGCAGGCCCCTCTGGACTCCTCTTTTCAGCACACTGCTAAACTCCTTAGCCAGATAGCTATGGTGGAAACCATTCTTTTATAAGGTTCGGCGAGTTAACGAAGTGTTAGAGGCACTACACTAGTTCCCCATTGCCTTCCAGAGCAGCTCAGAAATATCCAGGACGTTGAGCTTCACTTTGGCAGATGTTTTGGCCATATTCAGTGCCCGGATACAGGAGGGGCAGGCTGTAACCACGGTATCTGCCCCCGTGAGCAGCACCTCATCCATTTTCCTTCGGGCAATATCCTGTGCTAATTCCTGGTTTGAGGCCAGGAGGTCCCCACCCGAACCGCAGCAACTGCAGTACTCGCGGTTGTCCGCCAGTTCGACAAGTTCCGCTCCGGGGATTCGGTCAATGATGAAGCGCGGTTCGTCAAAAATGCCACTGTTCCTGCCCAGGTCGCAGGGGTCATGGTATGTCATTTTACCCTCAAACCCCGGTATTTCTATCTTGCCTTCTTCAATCAAACGGGCAAGCAGTTCAACTTCGTGAAGCACCTCAAAGGTATGCCTCTCTCCGATGAGCTCTTCGTACTCTTCCTTCCAGACCCGATAACATCCGGGGCAGGTCATGACCACGGTCTTTGCCCCCATCTCCTTGATCCGTTCGATATTGTGCCTGATGCATCTGGCAGCACCCTCAGTGTCGCCGGCAGCCATCAGGGGAAACCCGCAGCACCACTCCTCACCCCCGACGATGCCGAAGTCCGTTCCGGCCGTCTCCATTATCTGTGAGAAAGCCCGGGCGGCCGGCTGCACCATCGGAAAGAACGACGCCACGCACCCTACAAAGTAGACCACCCCGGCTGTTTTCTTCTCCCTGATATCGTAAGGCAGTTTCAGCCGGTTCACCCAGTTGGTACGCTGCGCATTGGGCTTACCAGCCATATTGTGCGTTTCGCCAATGGTCGTTGTCAACCCCTTGAGACTCTCAAGCGTAAATCCGTTCTCCACCAGGTATTCCCTGACGCCCTGCCACATCGGTCGCGATTTTATACCGACGCTGCAATCGACTCCACACCTCCCACAGAGAGTACACTGGAAGATGCGCTCCAGATACTCCGGAGCCAGTTTCTGGCCTGCCGGTTGCTCAAGGAAGAGTTCTTTTGTCATCAGGATTCTGCCACGCGGTGTGGTCGACAGCCAATCCTGCGCTGTGGGGCAGACACTCATACAGTAGCCACACTGAACACAGGCTTCGATTTCCCGGATAAACCCCCCTGACTTGACCTCGTTTTTAGTTGCTGGTATTAACCTGTCTACCTTCGAGGCAACACCCGTAGCCAGTCGATACACCGCCGGTTGGAACAACACCGGTGGTTCCGGCCACATTCCGGGGTTCATAATGTGTTTTGGGTCATGCTGTGCCCTGGTCCTACTTATTTCATCGAGTCGAGCTTCGCCAAGCAGACCACGGTATGCGGCATTCCACACCCCGAGTCCTCCCCCCGGCTTACCACCCAGACCAATCGCCAGGTTGGAAACGGTGCCCGGTGTCTGCATGGCAAAGAGATACTCCAATGGTTTCGTTTCGTCGGTGACAATCAGGGGCATCAGACTGCACTGTTTCTCAGAAACCACGTACCCCAGCAAACCGATGGGCCTCTTGTTCAGTTTTTCCAGCCTGGAGTAGAACTCCGTCACGCGCTCCAGTGGCAGGTAGGCGCTGCTCGGGACTACACTGGGCACCGCCCGCTTCACCCGGAGCATGTTGAACCGTTCCTGCCATTCGTGTTCAGCACCATCTATCTCAACCCCGTGGTGCTCACGGTATAATGTCTCAAATTCTCCCGTGCCCTGCTCCACTTCCGATTTCTCACCATCGAAGCTTACCAGCAGTACACCACTGCCATCCCCGAAATCAGTTACCGGATAACCGGCTGCTTGCAGAAGAGCCAGGTAACGGTGGTCCTGAAACTCGATATTGTAGGGTCGCTGCAGCATGTGAGCCAGTGGCTCCAGAACGTCGAACAGGTCCTTGATATCGTTGAAGTAGGTCAGACAGTGCGCCATGAAATCGGGCTTTCTCCGTATGCTGAGTGTCAGCCTTGTAATGATGCCCAGCATCCCTTCCGACTCAAAGAACAACTCCAGTGGCTTACCGGCAGGATACTCCCGTGTGTCACCATTGGGGAGGACTACCTCTGCCGAAACGACATGCTCAAAGACCGGCCCATATTTCAGACTGCCTATACCCAGGCCGCTGGTCATTACCCAACCGGCCAGAGTGGCCGAGCGGGCACTGGATGGATAGCTCTTCAGGGTAAGGGCCTGCCGGTCCAGCTCTTTTTCAAGCTGCCACCAGGTGGCACCCGCCCCGATGGTCACCGTTAGCTGCTCGACATCAATGGTCTCTAACCGGTTGAGGTCAAGCAGGTCCAGCACGACTCCCCCTCTCTTGGGGACTGCTCCGAAGAGGCCCGAAGACCCGCCACCACGCGGGATGACGGGTATTCCCTGCTGCTGGCAGTACCGGACAAGCGATGATACCTGCCCGATATTCTCCGGCCTGACCACGGCATCCGGCATGGCATGGAGCATGGCCCTGACACCCCGGGGAATGTGCACTATATCCCGGGCGTAGAACCAGCGCTCGAACTCGCTGACAGTGGCGCGTTCACCGACCAGGTGCTTGAGGTCTTTCTCCAGGGCGTTTATGTCCATGTTACTACTTCGACCTCGCAGTTGCCCTGGCATAGAGACGGGCGGCATCGAAGGAACTCCGTACCAGTGGTGTCGAAGCGACAGCACCAAACCCCATCTCCTGACCGATGCGCTCGTACTCACTGAATTCATCAGGAGTGACGAACCTGACCACAGGATGGTGTTCGGATGATGGTGCCAGGTACTGACCGATGGTCAACAGACCGCAGTCCACTTCCCTGAGGTCGGCCATCACGCGGAGCATCTCGTCTCTGGTCTCGCCGAGACCTACCATCAATCCGGACTTGGTGATAATTCGGCCATCAAGCTCCTTGACCAGCCTGAGAAGCCCCAGGGAACGCTGGTAGTCGGCTTTCGGTCTGACCTCGGGATAAAGACGGGGGACCGTCTCCAGGTTGTGGTTGATAACGTCGGGACGGGCGTCGACCACCAGTCTCAAGGCCTCCAGACTACCGGCGAAATCCGGGACCAGGACTTCCACCGTAAGCGCCCGGTCTTCCGCCCGCAGCCGTCGTATTGTGCGGGCGAAGTGAGCAGCACCGCCATCGGACAGGTCATCCCGGGTCACCGAGGTTATCACGATATGTCTTAGACCGAGCCTCTTCACCGCCTCTGCCAGGTGTTCCGGCTCTTCTTCGTCAACCGTCTCGGGGACGCCCTTCTTAACCGCGCAGAAGGTACAGTTCCGTGTGCAGGTATCTCCGAGCAGGAGAAACGTGGCCGTTCCCTGCGAAAAACAGTCGCCTATATTGGGACAGAGGGCACTTTCACAGATGGTATGGAGGCTCAGCCCATCTATCAGAGTCCTCATGCCGGACATGGTTCCAGGCTCCGGAATCCTTTTCTTGAACCACGGCGGTAGTCTGTTATTCATCAAACGCACTTCGATGGACTGTCCGTCGCCCACTCAACCCGGGCAGCAAATACTTCGGCGAAACGGTCCACCAGTTTCAATGCCACATCGTCAAAGGTTACATCACGGGAGAGAAGCCTGGTTATCGAGGTTATCCCACAGTCAACAATACCGCAGGGGTTGATGTAGGAAAAGTGTTCCATGATGGGGTCGATGTTGAGAGCCAGCCCATGCATGGTGACCCACCTCCGTATGCGGACCCCGATGGCGGCAATCTTCTCATCACCTACCCAGACACCCACATACTTCTCGTTACGATGGGCCTCTATCGAGAAGTCGGCCAGGGTGCGTGCGACCACCTCTTCAAGGTCATGGACGTAGCGGTGGATGTCCTTCCCTCGCTTCCTGAGGTCGATTATCGGATAGGCAACTATCTGTCCGGGGCCGTGGTAGGTTATGTCTCCACCCCGGTCAGTGAAAAATACCGACAGGCCCCGTTTTTCCAGTTCCTCCCTGGCCAGCAGGAGGTTGTCCAGTTTACCGGACTTGCCGATGGTAAAGGTAGGCGGGTGTGAGAGTACGAGAAGTGCATCAGGTCCCTCACCGGTCACGTTCTGTGACCAGAGTCTTTGCTGGATATCATAGGCAGCGGTATAGCCAACAGGTTCACGACAGTAATGAACGCGCAGCATCTCAAGCACCTGAGCAGTCGGGACCACCTGTTTCTGCAAAGTCATAGCGGAATGAAATGCGATTACCACCTACGGTAATATCAACACCTTAACGGCCTCTTCAGCTTTGAGTTGGGTCTCGTACGCCTCGCTGGCCCGGTCCAGCGGGAACGTGTGAGTAATCAGTGGCTTCCTGTCCACCTTACCCGAGCCTATCAGTTCCAGGGCATGCCGGAACTCGTCGAATGACCATGCCCAGGACCCGTACAGCGTTATCCCTTTTCGTACGAGCAGGTTTATTTCAAGCTCCGGTGGTTTCTCAAAGATTGATACCACAACCACCTTGCCATTTTCCTTTGTCATGGTGATTGCCTGCTGCAACACAGGCGTACCCGTGTAATCAAGCGGAAGGCCGGCGCAGTCGTAGACAGTGTCCGCCCTGCCCGTCATCACGGGCATGAAAGACATGTGTTCAGGACCCGTTAACTCTACAATTTTCTGCAAGGGGTCTTCACGACCGGCGTTGACCGTTACGTCAGCACCAAGCTGGCGTGCCACCTCCAACCGTCGGTCCGATATATCTACCACAATAGTCCTGACGGATGTAGTTGCTTTCAGTACCTGAAGGGCACCCAGTCCAATGATGCCCGCACCTATAATCACGTGCGTCTCGCCATCGGCGGGAGCTGCCAGATTAACCGCGTGAAGTGACGTAGCCAGTGGTTCCGTCGTGGCGGCTTCCTCGAAGCTTATACCTTCCGGGATGGGAAGTAATGCTACCGACATCATTGCGGGTACCCGGTAGTACTCGGCATTGCCACCCATGCCCACGGTACAGACCCTGTCACCGACCTTGACCCCGGCTGCTTCTCCGTTAATCTCAACGACTTCACCACTGAACTCGTGCCCCATAACCCTTCCCCCGGCCTCAACGGGCACGCCGAGGTCTTCAAACAAACCGTGTCTATAGGTATGCAGGTCCGACCCGCATATACCACAGGCACGGACACGGAGGAGTACGTCACCTCGCTCCAGTCCAGGTTTAGCCACTTCCCCGACTCTTACATCCCTGGGACCATAGTAAGCTGCTGCTTTCATCTTAGTTCTCCACTTGTCAGAATTCCGGTCTGCTACTGGAAAGAGGAATCACCTGCTGCCTTATATACTAGACCCACCACCGATTACGTGTCAACCGAATTGCCGCTCTCGCTGAGCGTAGTGGAACAAATATCAGGGACCGGTGTTTGGCAGGCTGCTGAAAAGGTGAGTCCAGAGGGGGCGCACGGGGGTTGGTTGAATGAGTTCTAAAGCAGCCTGTTAGAGGAATGGCGCTGTTGTAAAGCAGGCCGGTAACATATAGACTAGAGCGAAAGGACACGGCATCCAGGTCGGGAAACTACAAATATATGTGCTGTGTAGCAATTACAGGAGGGTGCCTGATAAATCAGGAGGGTGCATGATGAATATCGAAAAAGACAGGCTGGTTGATATGTACCGGACGATGGTGCGGATTCGTTTGTTCGAAGAACGGGTCTCCAAAGAGTTTGCCTCCGGTAACATTCCCGGTTTCGTTCATCTCTACATCGGTGAAGAGGCATCCGGTACCGGTGCCTGTGCCGCTCTTCGCTCCGATGACTACATCACGAGTACGCACCGGGGACACGGCCACGTTATTGCCAAGGGGGGTCGGATGGACCGAATGATGGCCGAGCTCTTTGGTAAGAAGACAGGCTACTGTAAGGGCAAGGGAGGCTCGATGCACATCGCCGATACCGACCTCGGTATACTCGGAGCTAACGGCATTGTCGGTGCTGGTATTCCCCTTGCCGGTGGAGCAGCACTTTCCGCCAAAATGAGGGGCACGGACCAGGTTGTCATCTGTTTTCTTGGTGATGGTGCCAGCAACCGTGGTACCTTCCACGAAGGTATCAACCTGGCCGCTGTGTGGCAACTGCCGGTGGTCTACGTTCTCGAAAACAATCTCTATGCTGAAAAGACCCGCATATCCGATACCTATAAGCTAACCAACCTGTCGGACCGGGCGGGAGCCTTCGGTATTCCCGAAGTTACCGTGGACGGTAACGACGTGATTGCCGTCTACGAGGCCGTCCAGGCCGCAGTGGAGAAGGCCAGGGCCGGTGAAGGCCCATCGCTGATAGAGTGCAAGACTTACCGAATTCACGGCCACTTCGAGGGGGACCCCCAGACCTACAAACCCGCGGAAGAGGTCGAGGAATGGAAGAGGAAGGACCCCATTGACAACTTCCGCAAGCGACTGGCTGATATGGGGGTATTGACGGATGAGGATACCGGAGCAATCGATAGCGAAGTGGCCGGAGAGATAGACGATGCGGTCAGGTTCGCAGAAGAGAGTCCATTTCCAGCCCCGGAAGAAGCCCTGGAAGACGTCTTTGCCTGAGGAAGGCCTTTTAAGGAAGGTAATGAGATAATGAGAGAACTTAGTTTCAGCCTGGCCCAGAACGAAGCCTTCGATGAAGAAATGGCCCGAGACCCGCGTGTCTTTATCATCGGCGAGGATATCGGGGAGCACTGGGGCGGGCCTATGGGACAGTTCCGTGGTCTGTTCGCCAAGTACGGCGCCGAGAGGATACGTGAAACGCCAATCTCCGAGACAGCCATTATGGGAGCCGCCATCGGTGCGGCCGCAACCGGAATGAGACCTATCGCCGCAATGATGTTCGTCGACTTCCTCGGCGTGGCCGCTGATGAACTGCTCAATCAGCTCCAGATGCGCTACATGTTTGGTGGCAAGACGACTCTGCCGCTGACCATCCTGGCCAGTATCGGCACCGGTGTTTCCGCAGCCGCACAGCACTCAAAGAGTCTCTTCGGATGGCTGATGGCTATTAAGGGCCTCAAGATTGTGGTGCCATCGACACCCTACGACGCCAAGGGTCTCCTCAAGTCCGCCATTCGGGAAGATAATCCGGTAATCTTCCTCTCCCACAAGAGGCTGGGGGGACGCCTGACAAGCGAGATACCTGATGAGGAATACACTATTCCCCTGGGTAAGGCCGACATCAAGAGGGAAGGCACCGATGTCACCGTGGTCGCCACTGCGTTCATGGTCCACCGCGCCCTCTCCGCAGCCGCCACCCTTCAGGAAGAGGGCATCAGTCTGGAGGTTATTGACCCGCGCACCCTGGTGCCACTGGACACACAGGCCATTTTTGACTCCGTCAGGAAGACCGGCCGACTGGTCATCATCAGTGAAGAGCCGCGGACAGGGAGCTGGGCCGCCGAGGTATCTGCCACCGTAGCTGAAGAAGCTTTTGACAACCTGGATGCACCGATAAAGAGGGTCTGCGCCCCGGACACCCCGGTCCCATTCACTCCCGGTCAGGAGAAGTTCTGGACTCCGGACGAGGATGACCTAATCAAGGCAGTCCGCGAGATTATCTAGCAAGTTGCTGAAAAACCCTTTCGACCAACCCCCGTGCGGCTCAGATGTGGCGCCCTCTGGACTCCCCTTTTTCAGCACCCTGCTAGTGTGGTGTCCCTGAGATTCGATAAGTAATTCGTAGCTATCAGGCAGCTTGAATAAGATACAAGGCCCAGTTCAAAGTACCTCCATCCTGCCGGTAGTTTTTGCAGAGTTTTTCAAAGACACCACACTAGCCTAATTCTAAGTAAAAAGGGATTTGAAAGTTACACAAGAACTAACTCGTCTCACTGCCAAGTACTCTGTTATCTTACTCAAGTGGTTGCTTTTTGGCCTTGAGTTTTCTCGCCTCTTGAGCTTCAGCTATCGCCTGTTCTCTGGCTAAAGTACTTTTCTTTCTTGCCTGGTCTCTAGCTGATTGCCTGATTTCTTCAGTAGCTCGTTTTTCCGCTCGCCTGGTCTTCCTTGCTTTCTGATCCTCTTCAATCACCTGTTCTCTAGCCGATCGCCTGATTTCTTCAGCAACTCGTTTTTCCTTTCGCCTGGCCTCTTTTGGTGATTGTTCTTCTTGGTCAATCATCGTTCTACCTCCCCACACTGGATAATAATGGAACCGGCCGTAAATTACTTTATCGTTTGCGGAAATTAGTTGGAATAGGCCAGCTTCACTATATGAACGCTATCTTGCTGAGCAAGATAAAGAGGAACGAGTTGCTATTGTAGCGTATTCAGATGAGGATTGCCTCATCCGAATCAAAACGGGAAATATCGGCTAAAGGAAATCCGCTATTACACAAATCTCTTGTTCCTATTTCAGCAGTGAACTATCGGGGCTGTTTGAGAGGCAATAGCGTTTGCAACCGTATGGGCTACACCTTTTCGATGATTACTCTTATGGAATCGCCCTTCATTAAGTCCACAGAGGGCTTAAACCTCAGCGTTTCAACATTGTCAATCCTAACCCTCACGTCACCGGTTTTTCCGATATTTCCGGTTGCCTTGCCCAATGCTTCTCCGACTTTAGCCGCCCCCTTGCGTTCCTCCCCTAGATTCTTTTGGCCTCTCCTGGTCCAGTCCGCTTCGATGGTTACTCTTATGGAATCGCCCTTCTTTAAATCCACAGAGGGCTTAAACCTCAGCGTCTCAACATTGTCAATCCTAACCCTCACGCCACCGGATTTTCCGATATCTCCGGTTGCCTTGCCTAATGCTTCTCCGACTTTGACTTCCCCTTTGCGTTCCTCATCTTCTTTCGCTTGCTCTCTCTTGGCCCACTTCGCCCGCCTTTCGTCGTAGTCTGTTGTCATAATACCCTCCTACTAAAGAGTCGATTAATACATACGCTGCATACCACTACCGGGTGGCATGCCTGGCATTTTCCCCTTCTCTGTTATGTCGGAAACCATTCTATAATAAGGTCAAGAGTGCTAAAGAAGTGTTAGAGACACTACACTAGCGCCTGATTACGGTATTGCCGTCGCGCCGCCATTTCCCACTCAGGAGTTCGCTGGCGTCAAGCAGGGCTTGCAGAGTCCGGTATCGTGAGGCACTTAGCTTGGAGACACCAAGGAACTTGGCGGCATCGCCGGCAGCGTTGGGCCCGGGAATCCGGTCTCCGGATGCGGCAGCCCGTTTCGACCAGGCAGCGTCTATCCTGACATCCCACCCCGCAACGGTAACTTCGGGAACAGGCATTGTGGCCGTCTCGGCGAGTTCAACGGTTACGTCTCCTGCCCCTCCCGGTCGGGTAACCTTTACTCCGGGGGACGCCTCGAGGTACCTGGTAAAGGTGGAATGACCCAGCACACGAAAGCTGAAACTCGGGTCGAGACGTTGCAGGGCCTGGTGAAGCTTGCTCCCGACCACCCTGCCCTGCTCATCCATTGTGGCCTCAACGGCACGGGTAAGGAGAACGTCTGAACTGCGTCCCTTTCCCTTGTGTACCCTGGCCAGCGGCTTCGCTTGCTTTTCCAGGTAGTAGTATCGGTCACACGATATCACCAGCGAGTGCGGGGCATTCTTCTTATCCCCGGCACCGATTACCATCTTTCCGGCCGCCCGAAGTCGGCTTACCAGGGGTACGAAATCACTGTCTGCGGACACGATAACAAAAGTGTCAACCGTAGACTGGTACAGCAGGTCGACGGCGTCAATTCCCAGACGTATATCGCTCGTGTTTTTGCCCGAGGGGGTTGCATGGAATACCTGGATTGCTTCAATGCCCAACTCGAGAAGCTGGTCACGTTTGTTGCCAGCCACGGACCAATCGCCGTAAGCCCGCTTCACAATTATCCGCCCGATATCTGCCAACTGGTCGAAGAGCCACTGTATCGAAGATAGACCAACGTTTTCAACATCAACCAGCACGGCAATTTGCCGGTCAGCCGAAGAAGCCATAGTTGTCATTTTCCCTCCAAACCGGACCCGTTTGTCATTTAATCCGTCCGGTTCGTCTTGACTCCAATGTAGGGCTTCTCAGTTAATTTGTCAATTCTGCAAGGCTACGGAGAGCTACACGCCTTATGCCGGGACGTACATATCGGCCGATGCGACTATGTTAAGGCCAGACCTTCATGTCGTTAAGTCCGTCACTGGCTCGTGATGGTGATTCCACTCAAAGAGTGATATTGTAATACTCGTACGGGTATTTGCCGAAGCAGTCCACGGTTGATTCTGCTGCGAGGAGTTATGTAGACCATGTTCGATGTCTGCGTGGTTGGACACGTCACCAGAGATATAGTGAGGATTGGCGCCAGGCAAACGGAGATGCCCGGTGGTACCGCCTGCTATTCATCACTGGCCATGAAGAGCCTGGGTATGGACGTGGCCGTCGTCACCAGGCTCAGCGAATATGATAGGAGCCTCCTTGACTGTCTGTACCGGGATAAGGTAGTCGTTTTTCTCGGGGAGAGCCCGCAAACGACCACATTCATGAACATCTACCCGGAAGGAATGGAACAGAGACGGCAGAAGGTAACCGGTATTGCGCTCCCGTTCACGGCTGAAGACGTTGATGCGATTCAGGCAAAGGTCTTCCATCTCGGCCCGTTGACGAGAGATGACATCCCTCTCGAAGTAATATTGTCTCTTGCTGAGAGGTCTGTCATTTCTCTGGATGTGCAGGGTTTCCTTAGAGAGAGTGAGACAAACGATAGTAATGAAGGACAGGTGCGGTTAACGGACTGGCCGGACAAAGAAGAAGCCCTGCGACTGGTCACCATTCTGAAGACCGACGAGGAAGAAGCACGGGTCCTGTCAAACGAAGAAGACCTGAGACGAATGGCACTGCGGCTGTCCGAATACGGTCCGGCAGAGGTCATTATCACCCGCGGTAACCGTGGTTCGCTAATCTATAACGGGGACCGGTTCTATGATATTCCCGCCTTTCTTCCACGGAGACTGGTCGACCCAACCGGGTGTGGCGATACCTATATGGCCGGCTATCTCTTCCTGAGGCAGACCGTGAGTGACCCCGGAAAAGTGGGGGAATTCGCTGCCAGAACGGCAACCGCCAAACTGGAGAACAGCGGCCCGCTGATGGTCGGACAGCCATAGCAGGGTGATGAAAAACCCTTTCGACCAACTCCCGTGCGGCCCATCTGGACCGCCTTCCCCTTCCTGGCCAGGAAGGAGCCTTCTGCGGAAGGGGGGGAAAGATAATATCTGGGGGACACCGGCAGAATCTGGTTTCAGATTCTGCTAACGTCATTCCGTAAGAATGACGCCCAGACACCCCTGCCAGAGGGGGTGCCCCTCAGAAGGGTGCGCCTCTAAGAAGAGGCGGCGCCCTCTGGACTCCCCTTTTTCAGCACCCTGATAGGCTCTTCGGACCTTATCTCTGGCAGAGCCTTTGATAGATGTCGTGAGACATTTTACCGCCGATGATGTTCCGGACACTGAACCCGTTAAGCCGCAGAATGCGAGTGGCGAAGTAGGACCTGTGTCCAACTGTGCAGTACGGCATTATCTCCCGGTCACGCGGCAGTTCTTCCATCCTGCCCCGTAACGTATCAACAGGCATATTTACGGCTCCTTCCACGTGACCAGTCTCAAACTCACCCGGTGTACGGACGTCAAGAATCATTGAGTATGCCCGGTCGATATCTTCCCAATGGACTGGAGGGGCATCGCCCCGGAGAGCATTGGCGGCAATCATCCCGGCGATATTCACAGGGTCTTTGGCAGTACCAAATTGCGGTGCGTAGCACAGCTCGCTTTCTTCCAGGTCAAAGACGGTCGCCCCCTTTTGTATCGCCATCGAGAGCACGTCGATGCGCTTCGCCACCCCGTCCCCTCCTACCGCCTGGGCACCGAGAACCTTGCCATCCGGGGTAGAGAATAGCAGCTTTATCGTCATCTCCCTGGCACCGGGGAAGTAGTCCACGTGGTCGGTAGTATGCAGGTAGGCCTTCTCATATTGAGCCGGGTTACCATTGATGCCGTTTCGCTGCAAAACCCTCTCCGAAGCACCCGTTGCCGCTACCGTCAGGTCGAGGACCCGGCACACGGCGGTGCCCTGCACCCCGCGAGATACAGAATCCCGCCCCATAATGACATCGGCGGCAATCCTCCCCTGCCGATTGGCCGGACCGGCGAGGGCAAGGAGCGTCCATTGGCCGGTTATCACATCCCGTACCTCCACGACATCACCCACAGCCCAGATACTCCCGTCACTGGTGCGCATACGGTCATCGACACGTATGCCCCCGAGTTCCCCTATCTCAAGTCCAGCCTCTCTGGCCAGCGTTACCTCGGGGCGAACGCCAATAGCGAGTATTACCATATCGCACGTGTACCCCTGTCCTGATTTGGTGCGAACAGTGATGGCGTTGCCATCTACATCCGGTTCGAACCCGGCAACAGCATCACCCAAGTGAAGGGTAACTCCTTTGGCAGTCAGATGGTCCTCGATGGGTACCGCCATCTCCGGGTCAAGTACCGCCATCACCTGCGGCAGCATCTCAACGATTTCGACAGATATTCCACGCCTGGCCAGGTTCTCCACCATCTCAAGTCCGACGAACCCTCCTCCCACCACGATAGCCCGTTTTACCTGGGGACCGTCAATCCACTGCCTGATTGCGCGGCTGTCCGGAATAGTCCGCAGTGTGAAGATGCCCGGGATGTCAATCCCTGGAAGCGGTGGGCGAATAGGAGTTGCTCCCGGAGAAAGGACCAGGGCATCGTAGCTCTCACGATAGACGTTGCCTGTGTTCAGGTCCTTTACCTCCACCTCTTTGCTATCCCGATCAATCAGCCTGACCTCGTTCTGTACCCTGACATCGATATTGAACCTTGCCCGGAAATGCTCCGGTGTAGCGACGAGCAGGTCCGCTTCATCCGGAATTACGTTACCGACATGATACGGCAGGCCACAGTTGGCAAATGATACGAAGGGCCCTCGCTCGAACATGATAATCTCTGCTTCCTCCGACATCCGGCGTGCCCGTGCCGCACAGGATGCACCCCCGGCCACACCCCCGACTATCAGTATCCTCGGCCTACCTGCTGCTCCTTGAAACTGCTTTTCCATTAACCTCGCCACCTTTCCTGCCCTGATTCCGTTGACCGCCCGCAACGTCAATAAATATTGGGAATGGACGGACGGGACTGCCTTGACTACCTGATTTGTCCGTGCCTGATGAAAGTGAAGATTGTTTTTCTGCGTAACAGTACCCAGGCAAGCCAGATGACTACTGCCAGCCCTACTAGCTCCGGCACGTACACCGCTGGCTTCGTCGTGATAGGCGTCACGATAGTATGTGTCACCCAGTCTGTCAGCACTATCCTTTGAAAGTCAAAACCAAGTAAAGGCCATAATAGTGTCTGTGGATTCTGCCACATTGTATCAAGCACCAGATGCATCAATGAACCGGCAGCCAGGACAGTAAGCCACGTTTTATGGTACCGCCGGTACAGGTAGATTCCAGTTATGCCAAGTACCACGACAAAAAGGAGAGTGTGGCTGAATATCCGGCCAGTGCTGAACGTTTCCCTGAAGAATAATTGCCCCACAGGTTTATCGATGATGTCAGGGAGAAGACTTCCCACCAGGATAAGCCTTATGTCCGCGTATCTCCTCAGAGCATGAAGCCACGATACTCCAGGGGCTGACGGCCCGACTCCGGCTATTGCTGCCTGAGGGCGCTCCGTGACCAACCCATCATCCGCTTCTACCACCTTATTGGAAAACAGCCGACGTGGCATCAGGTTGGCCAGCAGAGTTGCGGTACCCAGCGTGATTCCGATATGTGCAAACGGTAACATCGTACTTCTCTTGAATAATAACAGACGGTACAGTACCCAGCAATTAACTTCGTATTCCTGGTCTCTACGAATGCACCTGGACTCACCGCCGGGCCGTGAAGAGGCATAACCGAATGAAGCGGTATTCCGCTCTGGAAGTAGCAGGGACAGGTGGGCTGCTACATCGAGGACACCTTCAACCAGGTCTCACGCCGGATAATGCTGCGTCCGCTCTACTCTGAGGAATACCGTATGGAGATTGATACCGCAGAAGACCTTGAGTGGGCAGACTATTCCCAGACCTCCTTGCCACCGTTGAAGCTTGCGGTGAAAATCCTGCCGGGGTCACCGGTCTCTTCCAGATTAGACACAGGGTTTCCGACAAGAGTACCGAATCCCTCCGGAACATAGAGGATAAAGTCGAGTGTCGAGGCACCACCGGCTACTGCCTTGATGTAGTTGTTAGCCGCCTCCAGGTCACTGTCAATGCCGGTACTGCCGGTGTATGCGCTGCTATTCTGCGTTTTATCCGCGTATTGAAGAACGGACCCGTAGAGTGACATGTTGTCCACACGCAGGGGATACGTCATCCCGTAGATGGTGCTGGCTATGGACAGGTAGCTGGCGAACTGGTAGCTGGGCCATTTGCCTTTTCCAACGGTCATACCGCTGAAGAACGGGTCCTCGAACTCGGACTCCGTCCGTGACATCATAAAAGCCACGGCAGATATCCCTATCAGGCGAAACTCTCTGAGGAAGTCATGTCCTTCTGCATTCCACTCTCGATTGCCGTACCTGCGCATCCTGGCACCGCTCAGAAAGGCACCACGAAGTCTGTCATGCTGCGCGGTTGCCGTGAGACCTCCGGCAGCAGTTGCGAACCTCATGACCGGGGTCCAGTGTCCCTTCTTGCCGTTCTCATCGTAGTCTATGACGCCGTCTCCGTTCTCATCATAGCCGTCCATTATCTCTTTATGCAGAGAGGAGCCGGTCAGTCTGTCACTGGCCTCTGCCCAACTCAGGACGGTCCGCTGCATGTCCCACAGCATACACGCCGGGTTGTAGTACATGGTAGTGGTGATGAGCTCGTGGAACTCCTTCCCGTCAACTCTACCGAGGTGTCCCTCCAAAGAGACCAGCGGGCTTTCTGTAACGCTGTCCCAGCCCACCACATAATACTGTTGTCGTCCGACTCCTCTCTCCTCCATGTACTGATAGAGACCGTACCGGAAGAGCGGCGAGTCAATGTCCTCATCGGTGACTATGTTCTTGCCGTCCACCCTTGCCACCGGGACCATGTGGAAGAACTCCGTGCATAAACCTCTTTCCTTCTGTATCTTCCGGCCTTCCAGCATCGGTACCGTTTTGAAGCAGTAGCGGGCACACAGGACATCCAGCGCCACCATGTTGAGCGAGGCTAAGGCGTATCCTTCCGGTACCCTTACTCCCATTCCGGTATGGCTGATGTTGATGGCCTCTATGGCATCGACGACGTGAACCATGAACACGCCCTGGTCCTGCGTCGCCCGGATGACGTCTGCCTGGGTCCCCGGCATCCCGCGCGTCCTGGTGACGATGTACTCGCCCTTTTCGTCTCTCATGGGCAGACCAGTCTCGTCATCCATCCGGGGAATCCAGGGCATGTGGGGGAGCTCGGTCTTCATCCCGGGAATCGGGTCCGGGGAGCCGTACAGCCACCGGCGTTTACCCGAACCATCGTTATAAAGCGCTTCCTGAGGATATAGGCCAATGCCCAGGTTCTTGGTCGCGTTGGTCAGGAGGTCCTGGGCATGAATCTTTAGTCTGGGCACGTTGACGAGCACACACCCGGGGTAGTCCTTCATATCCTCCGGGTCTGATTGGTCGCCGCCAACGATTGCCTTGTGCAGGATTATCTCCTGGAAATTGGTCCCTTCCGGGACAGGCACCACCCGCCCCCTGGAGTTATCATCGCCGAGGCGGTTCAGGTCATAGACCACCAGACTGTCGCCCGCCCTGCCCGGCGGGAGATACTTCCCGGCCACACTCTCCTCGTAGCCGTTCATCGGGTCATCCGCGTGTGATACATCGTGGCTTTCAGCCAGATACCTCCGCACGAAGTAGAAGCCCCAGCCGCCGTAGAAGTCACCGCTCCGTCCCTCGATGACAGCTTCGGTGGTGATCGACTTACCTTCGTTGTATTGCAGGCTGAAGAGGACCCCCACAGCCGAGGTAGCACTGGCGGCTTCTCCCAGCGCCATCTCGTGATAGGAGATATCCATTTTATCGTGGAACCAGCGCATCAAGGCAGCCAGGAAAGGCCACTCGGTGCAGGTAGTGTGGGCCATCCCCTCGCCATGAGTTAACGGATCAATACATAATGGCGCGACCAGGTTGGGTTTGAACAACAGCTTCTTCCCCTGCCTGACCTGCGCTTTAACACTGGCAGTGAAGCCGGTCTCCTCATCCAGTTTACCGAGGGCATGGTCCAGGCCAGCATGAATGTAGTCTATTCTGCCCTTTATCTCTTCCCATGCTTCCACGCTATCCTCATTGATAACCCGCTGCAGCAGCCCGGGCATTCCGGCATAAGCACGGCCGGGTTCCATCCTGACGGCAGCAACCGGAGAACCGGAGGTATCCGTACTGAGCACCCCGATACCTGACTCCACCTTCATTCCCTTCTCAAAGGACATCGCATTCTCTCCTTCCAGACCTTCGTTACATGACAATTACCGGCACCTTTTTGTAGCACCGTAGAACCTGTCTTACCGGCAATACAGACATGGACCCGTTACTCACCACAACGGATATAATTTACCACAATGTACTACACGTCAGCCGTGATTACAAACCCTGTGGGCGGTATCCGGTACATTAGTGATACTCCAGCGTAGTCGATGCTGGTTGCCACACAAGAAGAAAACCAACTCTCACTGCCGGGAAAGTGGGTTGTCAGGCAGTGACCACGGCATCTCAGTCTTTTATGTCACGTTTCTGTCTGAACGAGAACATAACAGCCCGTCCCGCACTATACCAATTGTGCACATTATTTGCTATGATAACGATACATGCCAACCCCATGATGTCAGGGAGCCGACCATCAAATCCGAATAAGGGAGGTAGCCGATGCCTGTGGGTATACCAGAGGAACTGACTGCAGAACAGGTGAGGGCTGAATGTGACCCTGCCCTGTTCGAATGCGATTCAACCGCTGACCTCAAGCCTATCGACACCATTATCGGCCAGGACAGGGCACTAAGTGCTCTCAAATTCGGTCTCAGTATCCAGAAATCCGGATTCAATATCTATGTCGCCGGACCGGCCGGGACCGGCAAAATGACGGTGATGCGGTCATTTCTGGAGACACTGGCTTCTCAGAAGTCAGCCCCTCCCGACTGGTGCTACGTGTACAACTTCCGGGACTCATACTGCCCGAGGGCTCTGGGAGTACCTGCCGGGACCGGGCTGGTGCTGCAGAAAGACATGCGGGACCTGGTAGACAAGGTCCGCCGCAGCATCGTGCAGGCGTTCAGTAGTAAAGAATACGATGAACGGCGCTCAGAGATAGTTGATGAACTGAATCGGAAACGGGGGTCGATATTCACCGCTGTCAGTGAAAAAGCCAGAGAGAAAGGATTGCTTCTGAAGACCACCCAGGTTGGTCTGGTTCTGACACCGGCCATAGACGGCCAGCAAATGAGTGAGGAAGACTACCAGAACCTGAGCACTGAGAGAAAAGAAGAGCTAAACAAGACACGGGAAGAGCTCACTGCGGAATTAAAAGAGACACTCGTGGAGCTACAAAACGATGAGAATAACGCTCAGAAACAGCTCGAGGACACAGACCATGAGGTAGCTGCCTACGCCATCAGCCATCTCTTCGAAGAGCTCAGGAACAAGTATGCCGAACTCACCCAGGTAGTACACCACCTCGATGAAGTCAAGAAAAACATCATTGAGAACTTCGGGCAGTTCCGGTCAAATGATAAACCCGAGGGAGCCGACCCCATGGCTGCTGCGATGCAGGAACAAGCCCGGAAGCAGGCTCTGCAAATATATGAGGTCAATGTGCTTGTTGACAATTCGGAGCTAGAGGGGGCCCCGGTAGTTGTCGATATTAACCCCACGTTCAGCAATCTCTTCGGCCGTATTGAAAAGGAGGCGCAGTTCGGTGCCCTGTACACAGACTTCACAATGATACGAAGCGGCTCAATGCACCGGGCTAATGGCGGGTACCTTGTGATAAGGGTCGAAGACCTGCTGACCAATTTTCAGTCCTGGGAAGGCCTGAAGAGAACCCTCCGCGAGAACAAGCTTATCATCGAGGATATCGGCGAGAAGCTTGGTTTCATGTCAACCAAGACTCTCCAGCCGGAACCTATTCCACTTGACGTCAAAGTTGTCATTATCGGGGAGCCGATGTTCTACTACCTTTTACATCAGGCGGACCTCCAGTTCAGGGAACTGTTTAAGGTAAAGGCGGATTTTGACAGCCAGATGGACAAGAACGAAGCCAACCTTAAGGACTACGCCGCCGTCCTGTGCCGCCTCTGCACTGAGGAAAAGATGAAACACCTGAGAAGCGACGCCCTGGCCAGGATAATAGAGCACAGCTCAAGGTTGGCGGATAATCATGACAAGCTGACAACGATGTTTTCCAGTATCGCTGATATTGTCCGCGAGGCTAATTTCTATGCCGGCGAAGACGCGGCCTCCACCATCGAAGCCGGTCATGTTAATAGAGCTGTAGAGCATCGGGTCTATCGGTCAAACCTCATCCAGGAGCGCCTTAACGAGATGATAGAGACAGGGATGATTATCATCGACGTAGAAGGTGAGGTGGTCGGCCAGGTGAATGGTCTGGCGGTATATGACCTGGGTGATTTCTCCTTCGGAAGACCGAGCCGCATTACCGCCAGTGTCGGCGTGGGTCGAGAAGGACTGGTTGATATCGAGAGAGAATCCAAGCTTGGTGGGCCCCTCCACACCAAGGGGGTCATGATACTCAACGGGTATATCCGCGAAAAGTATGCCCGTGATATCCCTCTGTCCCTTTCCGCCCGTCTTGTCTTCGAGCAGAGCTATGGAGGAGTGGATGGCGATAGTGCTTCAAGCACGGAACTGTACTCCCTGCTCTCCCGCCTGTCCGGGGTGCCCATCAGACAGAGTATTGCCGTGACCGGTTCGGTCAACCAGAAGGGAGAGGTGCAGGCTATAGGTGGAATAAACGAGAAGGTAGAGGGATTTTTCGAGGTATGTCGTGTCAGAGGTCTCAACGGGTCGCAGGGGGCCCTCATACCGGCAAGCAACATCCGCAACCTCATGCTCAAGGATGACGTTGTCGAGGCAATCCGGGAAGGCAAGTTCCACATCTACCCGGTGAGCACGATAGACGAGGGGATTGAAGTGCTTACCGGAATGAAGGCCGGCCAGTTCCTGGAAGACGGCACCTTCGAACCCGATTCTATAAACGACCGGGTGCAGAATCGCCTGATAGGTCTGGCGGAGAAGCTGCGGGACTTTTCCAAAAGTGAAGAAGAGACGGATTCGGACAAGAACGACAAGGAAGCCGAATCTTGAGTCCAGCCGAAACCGGCCTTCACGCCAGTGCTGCGTGGCGCTGTTGACGGCGATATGATAGAGATGGCAAAATGCGGTCTGTGCGGTCGCTTGAGATAGCATCGAATAGACCCGGCTCCTCAGGAGTAATCCAAGCCGCAAAGGACTTGCCAAGAGAAATACAGCCGGAAGGCAAAGTGGCAATAATAGGTAAGGAGTAGCAACATGAGCAGGAAAATCCAGGAACCGATTGAAATCAAAGGGATGAAGCTCAAGAACCGGATAGCTTTCGCTCCCTTCCTGAACATGCCCCGAAATGCAGACTGGAGCGTGAATGACCTCACAATCCGCTGGTTCGAGGAACGGGCTAAGGGGGGATTGGGGTTTATCATGACCGGGTCCTTCGTCCCGCTGATGGTACTGATGCCCACGGCCAGAGAGGGATTTGTCCGTCTCGCCGAACGGATGCACCAGTATGACTGTAAAATCGGCATCCAGATTGTGCAGGGTGGCCCGATGAGCGGACAGGGACCGTCACCCTCTCCATATCCCAGCGCAACCCATGCCAAGCTGGGCCAGTTCGACCTGATGGCAGGCAGCATCATTCCCACAACCGAGGTAACAGTGGAATACCTCGAACAACAGGTTAAGGAGTTTGCCGCCGCCGCGAAGCTCCTCAAGGAGACCGGTATTGATTGCGTCGAGCTGCACTGCGCTCACGGTGGGGCGACTCTGTGCTGCTCCTTCATCTCTCCGTTCTACAATCACCGGACCGACCAGTACGGCGGTAGCTGGGAGAACCGCCTCCGCCTCCCCACCGACATTCTTCGCGCGATGCGGGAAGCTGTCGGCGATGACTACCCGCTATTTGCCCGGATGGATGCCGATGAGTTGCTGGGCGATGAAGGAATCACAGTATCAGACGCTCAGAAGTACATCGCACCCGCACTGGTAGAGGCCGGTGCAGACTGCCTGGACGTTTCACAGGGCTCGATAGTGCACTCACCCCACGGTATCACTATTCCGGTCTACTATGAGAGGGGGTGCTTCATCGAGAACGCTGCCGCAATAAAGGAAGTGGTTGATGTTCCCGTCATCGGCGTTGGCAGTATCCTGGATATGGATATGGCCGAGAGGTTCCTCCAGGAAGGCAAGGCGGATATCATCTACATGGGGCGTCAGGTTACCTGCGACACAGATACCCCCAACAAGTACTTCGAGGGCAGGCCGGAGGATATCCGCATGTGCATCGGATGTCAGGCCGGATGCGGCAGGCCCTGTGCAATCAACTATGACATCCAGGACGACCCGATACCACTAACCCCGGCGGAGAAGACCAGGAAGGTACTCGTGCTTGGTGGTGGTGTCGCCGGCATGGAAGCAGCCAGAATTGCCGCTACCAGGGGTCACCAGGTAACGCTGTTCGAGAAAAGCAGCGAGCTTGGTGGCATGGTCGCCAACCTCGGCCTCAACCCTCTGACCGGTGAGTTCGGCAATGTCACGCGCTACCTGTCCACCCAGATGGGTAAACTCGGAGTGGACGTCAGGGTCTGCAAGGACGCCACTGCCGACGAAATAGTCGGGATGAAACCGGATGTCGTCATTCTGGCTGCGGGTTCAACCGCCACGATACCGGATGTGGCTGAAGGTAAATTCGGCGTGTTGACCCACGGAGAAGCCCTGAGACAGCGCCGCTCCATCGGGCAGAAGGTCGTTGTCTGGGGATTCTTTGGTGCCGAACTGGCCATCGCCCTTGCCGAGGAAGGTAAGGACGTTATCCTCATGGGCCGGTCCGGTGAAGGCTCTCTGGGGAGCGATATCGCTGGCGTGCGCCGGTTCTACCTCGTTAAGAAGCTTACCGACCTCACCCTGGTCAGAGGAACACCCGAAGGCCAGAGGATGAGTAATCCCGAAGTACTCTACAACGTGACCGTAGAAGAAATCGCTGACGGCAAGATAACGCTACAGGCGGGGGACAACACCGACAGAAAGCGGGTCATTCCCTATGATACCATTATTCTATCCCGACGGTTCGGAGAGAGGAAGTCCAACGATTTCCTCTTCAGCGAACTGGAAGGGAAGCTGCCCGAAGTCTACAAGATTGGCGACTGCGCCCAGGTAAGAACGATTAAGGATGCAATCTGGACGGCCAACGAAGTCGCCCGGAAGATTTAGAAGGATGCAATAAACAATAACGGTACTTCTCCGGGGTACAGTCGCCTCTGGCTGTACCCCGAATTCCTGATAGTTCCCTTATGTAATATCCAGTGTTTTTATCGCCGGATATATCAGGGACAAGTTTATAGAGAACGTAAGAGGGGTGGTACATGGTTAAGAAAAGATTCCTGATTATACCCATTATTCTTGTAGTTACAGGAGTGCTCATGGGTGGTTGCAGTACACAATTTGCCAGAGATGGTGACATTGTCGATATACACTACACCGGAACACTGGAAGACGGTTCGGAGTTCGATTCATCGGAAGGCAAAGACCCTCTGCAATTCACGGTCGGAGCCGGCCAGATGATACCCGGTTTTGAGAATGCCGTATACGGGATGAAGGTAGGCGAGACCAAGACCGTAACCATTCCGGCAGCAGAGGCTTACGGACCACACGATGAAGACCTTGTCATGGAGGTAAACCGGGACGAGTTGCCTGAAGATATTGAACCAACAGTCGGACTGCAAATCGGGGTGACTTACGAGGGAGGTCAGCAGGGTTCGGCTATCGTAACGGAAGTAACCGAGACCACCGTGACTCTGGATGCCAACCACTTCCTTGCCGGAAAAGACCTCATCTTTGAGTTAAAGCTAGTCAAGATAAGAAGGTAGTCCCGCTGGTAATGCCAGTTGTTGTAACTGGTAATGCCAGCTGCTAGAGAAAGTAAGAGGTAGGCAATGCCGAAGCTCCTTGAATACCAGGGGAAACGACTCCTGAAAGAGATGGGAATACCGGTTCCCCGCGGTGATGTTGCCTCCACACCACAGGAAGCACTCAGGATAGCTACCGAAATTGGTAAACCGGTGGCAGTTAAAGCCCAGATAGGCGTAACCGGCCGCTTCAAGGCCGGCGGTATCAAGTTTGCTGATACGCCCGAAGAGGCCGAAAAAGCCGCTGCCGGACTCCTCGGTAAAGATATTAAGGGTGCCAGGGTAACCCGGGTCCTGGTCGAGGAACGGCTGGACGTCGAGCGGGAGATGTACGCCGGCATCATTGTCAACGATTCCTACAAGGTCAGGAGCCCGGTGTTGATGTTCAGCACCCGTGGCGGCGTTGACATCGAGGAGATAGCTGCCGAAGACCCGGACAGCGTGGTCAGTTTGAACATCGATGTGCTGGACGGCCTTTCCATCGAAGAAGTGCGTAGCCTGGTCTCCAGGTTCAACATTCCCCTGCCACTCATATCACCGCTCAGTGAAATAGTACACGGCCTGTACCGGGTCTTTCGGGAGTATAGTGCACGCAGCGCGGAGATGAACCCGCTGGTACTCACTACCAACGGAAAATTCCTCCCGGCCGACTGCCGTATCGTCATTGACGAGGCCTCGGTATTCAAGCATCCGGACCTGGAGATAGACTATCCCCGTGATATTAGCAGGGAACCCACAGAGCTTGAGCGAATCGCCTGGCGTGTAGAGGAAGAAGACTACCGCGGGACGGGTTACTTTGTCCAGCTTGCCGAGGGCTTCGGACCTGGCAAAGGATATGTAGGTTTTCATGGACTTGGCGGCGGTGGCGCTATGCTGGGAGCCGATGCCCTGATACGCCACGGACTCAAGTTGGCCAACTACGCGGAGAGCAGCGGCAATCCGACCGCCTCCAAGGTATACCGCGTCGTCAAGCTCGTCTTTTCCCAACCGGATATCGACGCCTTTGTACTCATGGGTGCGATGGTAGCCAACCAGGAGCAATGGCACCATGCCCATGCTCTGGTGCGGGCACTGAAGGAAGACCTGAGCAACAGACCCGGCTTCCCGGTGGTTATCCTCATCGCGGGCAACAAGGAGAAGGAATCACTGGAGATACTCAGGAACGGCCTGCGCGGCCTTCCGGCAAAAATCGAGATATACGGCCGTGATTACGTGTACAACGTTGATTTTATAGCAGAACGCGTGAAGGAACTCGTCGAGGAGTACCGGCGTACCTGAGAGCAGGCAGGCAGGATGACGACCCTTGAATTCCCGTTTCGCACCGGCAAGGTAACGATTGACCTGGAGAAGTGCCGTGGCTGTCAGAGCTATGCCTGCGTCGAAGCGTGCGCCCGGTTCGGTGGAAACCTCTTCAAGGTCGAAGAGGGCCTGCCTGTTCTGATACCATCCGTTGAAGAGGCAGGCCGCCGCTGCATCGAGGACCTTGCCTGCGAGCGCTACTGCCAGGACAACGGCAACAAGGGCCTGCAAATCACTCTGAAAATGTTCGGCCTGGACGAATACCGCAGGAAGGTCGGGCTTACCCGGCACGGAGGCCATACATAAATGGCAATACTTGCTGATGAAAATACCACGGTACTGGTACAGGGTATAACCGGACGGGAAGGCAGTACCCGTGCGAAATACATGATTGACTATGGCACCAGGCTGCTGTGCGGCGTTACGCCGGGCCGCGGCGGCAACAGCATCCACGGTGTTCCCGTATACAACACCGTTCAGGAAGCCGTCGAGGAACAGGGACCGATAGATGCCAGTGTGACCTTCGTGCCGGCACCGCAACTCAAACCCGCCGTCTTCGAGGCTATTGAGGCCGGACTGAAGATGGTTATTGTCCCCGCGGAGCGAGTGCCCTTACACGATGCCCTGGAGATGATTTCCCTGGCACGGCGTAAGGGATGCCGCCTCTTCGGACCAGGCTGCATGGGCATGGTCACGCCGAAGAAGGCGGCCGTGGGGTGGCTGGGTGCTTCCGTCGAATTCGCCAACGAAATCTTCATTCCCGGGGATGTTGGCGTAATGTCCCGCAGCGGTGGTCAAACGGGCACCGTGGTCTGGAGCATCACCAGGACCGGCATCGGCATATCAACGGCGATACACATCGGCACGGAGCCGGTCATCGGCACCAACTTCGCCGACGTATTACCCCTCTTCGAACAGGACGAGGCTACCAGGGCGGTAGTCTTGTTCGGTGAAATCGGCACAGTGGCCGAGGAGGAGGCTGCCGAAGTCATCAAGGAAGGCGGATTCAGCAAACCCCTGGTGGCTTATATAGCCGGTCGGACAATGCCGACCGGTATGAGATTCTCCCACGCCAGTGCCATTATTGAAAGAGGCAGGGGCACCGCGGAAAGCAAGGTCAAGGCCCTGAAGGCAGTTGGTGCGCACATCGTCGATACGCCCCAGGAGATTGCTACCACACTGGCCGGGCTTCTCTAGCGGACTAGTATCGCTACTACTTACCCTTGTAATCGGGTGTCCTCTTCTGGGCGAAGGCCCTGGCCCCTTCCATGAAGTCATCGGTTGTCCTGACGTAGGCGACCTTCTCGGCCTCCAGATACAGGCCATCCGGTAGAGTCATATCATACCCCCGGATAATGGCCTCTTTGGTGGCCCTGATACCGAGCGGACCCCTCTGGCAGATAGTCTCGGCTATCTCCATAGCAGTCGACATCAACTGGTCCCTGGGGACAACCCTGCTGACCAGACCCCAACGCAGCGCCTCTTCAGCGTTTATACGGTTTCCCGTAAGCAGTATCTCAGCAGCAACCGCGCGGGGAATGAAGCGAGGCAACCTCTGAGTGCCACCACCGCCAGCCATGAAGCCAATGTTCACCTCCGGCTGGCCCAACTGGGCGTTATCAGCGGCTATCCTGACGTCACAGGTCAGGGCCAGCTCCAGACCCCCGCCAAGGCAGTAGCCGTGTATCGCGGCAATGACGGGCTTCCATATCGTGTCCGCCCGCACCGGCGGCTCGCTGCGTCTCTGGGGTGCTTCCCCGGTACCGGGCTGGAAACCCTTGATATCCGCACCGGCGGAGAATGCCCTGTCTCCGGTACCGGTAAGGATGGCAACCCAGAGGTCGTCGTTGTCCCGGAAATCGACCATCGTTTCATTTAGCTCACGATGTATATCAGCATTCAGGGCATTCAAAGCCTCGGGACGATTGAGGGTAATAATTGCGATGTGTCCTTTCTTCTCATAAATAACAGCAGCCATGATAACCTCCTCTTATGTTCCGGCTCAGCAGACTGAATAGCACCAACTTTTTTGTCACCTGGTCACAGGAGGTAACCCCCTATGGTACGAAACAGCGCTTTGAATTCTAGCAGAGAGGCTTTACAGCCGTCAAATATGAGAATTGACTGATTGAGGTGGTCCCCGTTATCAGGACAGGATAGAGCCTATCCTCAGATAGGATAGGGGTTGTATTAAGAATGGGTACCGCTATCCTCAAGGAGGTCTGGTACCAAGGATTCTACCATGCCTGTAACTGGTAGCTCCTACCGGGATTAAGGCGAATACACTCCGGCCGGTTGCACTACTTCACTGTCACTGACTTGGCAAGGTTACGCGGCATATCCGGGTCCAGACCCCTGCTTATGGCGGAATGATATGCGAAGAGCTGGAGTGGAATGATGGTCACCAGTGGATAAAATATCTCATCGACCTCGGGAATCTTGATCCATTCATCGAAGGTTGGTTCGTCCCGGTCAGAAACACCGAGGACCAGGGCGCCACGGGCCTTGGTCTCGGCGATGTTTGAGAGTGTCTCGTCGAATGTATAGTCAGCAGGGCATATGGCGACAACCGGAGTCCCCTTCTCAATCAGTGCCAGTGTGCCGTGTTTCAGTTCCCCGGCTGGCATACCTTCGGCATGGACATAGGCAATTTCCTTGAGCTTCAAGGCGCCCTCGCCGGCAACGGCGAAGTTGATTCCACGGGCGATATAGTAGAAATCGTTCTTGTTTTTCATCTTGGCGGCAATCCTGGGTACTTCCCGTCCGTTGTGCTGCAGGTTGGTCTCAATGAGATTAGAGGCTGCCGTCAACTGGCTGACACCTTCGTCATACCGGTTCACCATGGTATATGCCAGCAGGTACAGGACGGTAAGCTGTGCCATGAAGGACTTCGTAGCGGCGACGCTTATCTCGGGGCCGCAATTAAGGTAAGCTACCCGGTCGCTGGCACGGGCCAGTGAGGACCCGACCACGTTGACCAGTGAGAAAACGGTAGCCCCGCTCTCCTTAGCCCTCTTCACTCCGTCCATGACATCAGCGGTCTCTCCGCTCTGAGATACAGCTATGACCAGCGTGTTCTTGTCGATAGAATCGGCGAAGTAACCGAACTCAGAGGCTATGACAACATCGCTGAACTTGCCTGAAATCCTGGAAAACGCGTATCTACCGATGAGGG
>JADHXC010000034.1 GCA_016783135.1 Dehalococcoidales bacterium
ATGCCGCCATCATCAGACCGCTGCTGGACTCAGACCGGGGGGTGATTATCTCCAACGGTATCAACCCCAGGTACGGTGAGGTTGACCCCTACTGGATGGCGGCATCGGCAATTGACGAAGCCCTGCGCCAGATTGTCGCTGTTGGCGGCAGCCTGGAGCGTGTTGCCTTGCTGGACAACTTCTGCTGGGGTGATACCAGCCGCCCGGACATGCTCGGGGCACTGGTGCGCGCTACCCGGGCCTGTCACGATATGGCGCTGGTCTACGGGACGCCTTTTATCTCCGGTAAGGACAGCCTTAATAACGAGTTCGAATACGAAGGCAACATAATCGCCATTCCGCATACGCTGCTGGTCTCGGCAATCGGTATCATGCCGGCCGTCAACCGTGCCGTGTCTATGGACTTCAAGCAGGCCGGCGACCTGATATACATTGTTGGAGAGACCCGTAACGAACTCGGGGGTTCCGCATACCTGGCAACCTATGACCTGGTCGGCAACAGTGTTCCCAATGTCGACCCGCAGCGGGCTAAAGCCCTGATGGACAGTCTCAGCGCCGCCACGGAGAAGGGTCTGGTTGCTGCCTGTCACGATTGCAGTGAGGGTGGTATCGGAGTGGCCCTGGCCGAGATGGCCTTTGCCGGAGGATTGGGGGCCACCGCCCGTCTGAAAGATGTTCCACTTGGCGAGCCGGTTGACCGGGACGATTTCATACTCTTCTCGGAGTCGAACAGCCGGTTCCTGGTTGAGGTAACCCCGGAGAACAGGCATGAGTTCGAGAAGACGCTGGGCGAGACGGTGTACGCTGTCATAGGACAAGTGATGGATTCCGAGGTGCTGGAGGTGTACGGACTGAACGGGCGGCCAGTCGTTAACAAGCCTGTCGCGGGCTTGAAAGAGGCCTGGCAGAGTCCGCTCCGGTGGTAGGAAAGATATGAGCAAGGTCAGGGTACTGGTACTGCGCGCCCCGGGGACCAACTGCGATGTCGAGACGGCCTTTGCCTTCGAACGGGCCGGGGCTGAGTCTTCACTGGTCCACATCAACCGCTTCGTGGGTGGTGAGCAGCGCCTGTCCGACTATCAGGTACTGGTGGTGCCCGGCGGCTTCACCTATGGCGACGACATCGCTGCCGGAAGGGTACTCGCCAATGAATTGAGATTGGGGCTTGGTGAAGACGTGCAGCGCTTCGTCGAAGGCGGCGGGCTGATTCTGGGTATCTGTAACGGCTTCCAGGTGCTGGTGAAGGCGGGGATTCTGCCCGGCCCACCCGGTACCGGCTCAATCCCGCTGACGCTGACCGACAATGATTCCGGCAGGTTCGAGTGCCGCTGGGTGTATCTCTCCGTGAATCGGGATAGTCCCTGCATCTTCACCCGGGGGATTGAGCAGATGTTTCTTCCCGTGGCACACGCCGAAGGGAAAGTGGTTGTCACCGATGATGGCCTGCCGGACGCAAGCACGGTGCTGTTCTATACCGATGAGCAGGGTAACCGTGACGCCGGCTACCCGCATAATCCCAACGGCTCGGTGGCGGACATTGCCGGTATTTGCGACAGTACCGGGCGGGTGTTTGCCCTGATGCCGCACCCGGAACGTTTCATCCGGGGTATCCAGCATCCGCAGTGGACGCGGCGGGGAGCTACCGAGCATGGTGACGGTTTCCGGGTCTTTCAGAACGCCGTTCAGTGGGCTGAGCGTACGTAGCTGACGTAATCAGCCCGGCATGAAGTGTAGTATGGTGGGCAGGAGGTGTCAGAGTGGCTGTTGAGAAAGTTGGGCAACAGTTCAAGTGTACGGTCTGCGGGAACGAGGTACAGGTCACCAGGGTTGGTGGCGGGGTTCTTGTCTGCTGCGGCAAGCCCATGGAAGAAATGAAGTAGCCGCCCGGACACCCGGTATATGCGGTTACTTACTCCTCTACAAACGTTAGTACCTGGTCGCCGGAGCAGGTTATCAGGAGCTTGTCACCCTTGACTTCGTACCGGTCGGCTTCATCCAGGGCCTGAAGGTAGGCGTACTCCTGGTCCATGCGCCCTTCCGGTTCAGCGCATTCCATCATGGTGGAACCTATTGGGCCGAACGACAGACTCTTGCCGTCTGTCTCGTACGAAGCAAAGTAGCGATTGCACCCTGCGGAGCCGTTGACCTGCCCTTTGGCAAACTCCGCGGTGACCTCCACGCCTGCCACGACCGTCGTTGGGCTGTCCTTGTCACCATATGACTCCAGGACCCAGGTTTTTCCTTCCAGGTCAGCGCCGAACTTCTCCGTGAAGGTCAGCGCCTGGTCGCCGGTGCAGGTTATCAGGAGTTTTCCACCTTTGATTTCGTACGTTTCGGCCTTGCCCAGGGCCTGAAGGTAAGCATACTCCTGGTCCATGACGCCTTCGGGGTCCATGCAGTACATCTCCGTGGATGCCACCGGACCGAAGGTCAGGTTCTTACCACTGACTTCGTAGGAGCCGAAGTAGTTATTGCAGCCTGCCGAGCCGTTGACCTGCCCTTTGGCAAACTCCGCCGTCACCTCGGTGCCGTCAATGACCTTCGTCAGGTTATCTGCATCGCCGTACGATTCCAGCACCCACCTTTTACCTTCAAGGTCGGCACCGCCGGATGAGCACCCGGTTGCACTAAAAATAGACATTACCATGCCCAGGGCCAATGCCACCAGAAAGACCTTCTTCATTTCTGCTTACCTCCCTACCGTCGGTGTCGTTTTAGTCCTCTATTCCTGTATACGGTTGACGGCAGGAACTGTCACAACACAGCGCGGACGCTGCCGGTGTGATAGCTCAGGGTTGAGTGCTTCTACTTACTTGTGCTTTCGCCTAACTGCCGCCAGCGGCGCCACCGCCAGCCAGAGCGTAATCGTCACCAGCATCGCCGTGGGGTAGCTGATTGTGTCTACTACCCCGATTTTCGGAGCAACCACTCCCCACAGTGCCATCAGAATGAGTGAACTCAAGAAGAAACCGGGTACCGCCGCCAGAACTGAAAAGTAACCAAACATGTCCAACCTCCCTATGCGCTTTTACAGGATAGACACCAGAATACAGGGTCGCTGCAACAGATGTCAATAGGTGTCAGGAGCGGGTCCTCGCCAGCGCCCTCTCCAGCTCACGTCTGAGGTTCTCCGTCCTGCTGCCGGAATCAACCGGTGCCCAGGGCAGTTCCCGGGAAGCGTTCCATTGCTCGTGGGCAAAGAATTCGGTGTCCAGGTGGGTTTCCAGGGTGGCACGACGCCACTGTGACAGTGTCACCGCTTCCATGCCGGCCAGGACCTCACTCACCTTCAGGTCACCCCGGGCGAGTATGGCCTGGACCTGGCTCCAGGCAAGGCTCTCCGCCTTGACCCGGATTCCTTTCGACTCCAGGCCCTGCTTGAGCCGGAAAAGGCGCGATTGCAGAACGTCGAGCGGCGCCATACCGAGCCACTGGAAGGGTGTGCCTGCCTTGGGGACAAACGGGGATACTGTCAGTGTGATACGGCTGCCCTTTTGCTGCCGGTCAAGGGTACTCTTGCATTTCAGGGTCAGGCGGACAGCTTCCTCGATGTCATCGTCGGTTTCCGTAGGCAGGCCGAGCATGAAGTAGAGCTTGAGCTGCCTGAAGCCCTGCCCGGCAACCTTGCCGACCGCCTCCAGGACATCGTCCTCGGTGAAGCCCTTGCCGATAACGCGACGCAGCCGCTCCGAACCTGCCTCCGGGGCGAGGGCCACCGTCCGTGTGTCGTGCGCGACTGCCGAGAGTACGGTGTCGGAAAGTGGCTTTATCCGTAATGAGCTGACGGAAAGCTGCACTCCCATACCCCTGATTCCGCTGACCAGTTCATCGATATGTGGGTGGTCGGTGACCGCCGGTCCCACCAGACCGATGCGTTTGCGGTATTGAAGTCCAGTCTCTGCCTGGGTAAGCAGTCCGTCGAGGGAGCGATAGCGTACAGGACGGAAGGCGTTGCTCACCAGGCAGAAGTTGCAGCCCCAGCCGCATCCCCGTTCTACCTCGATGAGGTACAGGTTGCCCAGCTCGGTGTCCGGGGTGAGAATCGTGGAAGCCACCGGAAAGTCGTCGAGGTTGGCCAGCCACTGCCGGGCCACCGGCGTGTCGGTGTGCTCCTGCGGGACGTAGACGCCGGGCAGGGATGACAGGGATTTCAGCAGGTCTGCCCTGCTTCCCCGGATACCTTCGGATAGCACCGGCAGCATCGGGGGCAGGATTGCCTCCGCCTCACCGATGCAGAAGCAGTCGAAAAACGGGGAAAGGGGCATGGGGTTGGCGGTGATACAGGCACCACCGGCGATGACCAGCGGGTGCGTCTCGTCCCTCTCGCTGGCGTAGAGGGGAATGCCGCTGGCCCTGAGGATGCTGACCACGTTGAAGTAGTCGAGTTCGTATGTCACCGAAAAGGCAATGACTGCGTAGTCGGAAAGCGGCCGCCCGGATTCGAGTCCTGATGGGGCATTCCGCTGACCCTTCTCCCGGAACACGCGCTCGCAAACTACATCTGAGTGCCCGTTCAGCAGCTTGTAGATGGCGTGGATGCCCAGGTTGGACATGCCCAGGAAGTAGGTGTTTGGGTAGACCAGTGCAACCGGCATCCGCCCTCCCCAGTCCTTGACGATGGTGCCGGTCTCGCGGGAGAGTACGTGCTTTGGGTTGCTGTCTCTAGTCCTGGCCATAGAGTATTAGAAACCCCTCACCCTTATTACACCACGTGTCATTGCGAGCCCTTCTCTGGAAGGACTCGCCACTGAGTCCAGTGGCGCGCAATCTCGTCGGGACTGTCGGTATCACTCCCTGAATATCCTGACCCTGTGTTTGGAGTCTTTCCTAGTGATGGCTCGCGCCTTTCCCATCACACAAACAGCGCTATCACGAACAAGAGAAGCGATATGCCAACCAGCACCCAACCAACCCTCCTGGACATAGGCCCTGAGAAGAGGCCCACCCCCAGAATGATGCAACTGGATGCCAGTAGTACCTCACCGTTGCGCGTTGCCAGTAGGATGCCGGTCGCCGCCGCCAGCATGCCTCCCACAATCAGCAGGTTCTCTGTCCTTCTCAGGAAGCGTACCATCCTGGCCCTGGTGCTCTCACGAACAACCGGCTGGCTCTCCATTCCTATCACCCCCTGAAAATCCTCACCCTTCTATTCGGGTCCTTACCCGTGCTCTGGGAGGCGAGGGCGTTTCTCTCCGCAATCAGGTGCTGCAGCCGGCGGATATAGGCGCTCTGGGGGCTGAGTTCCACCGTCTCCTCACCACCCTTCACCTGCTCCACCGCCTGCTCGGCTTCGGTCAGGGCCTGCTCGAAGGAGCTTGATTGCCGGGGTACCTTGGTGGGGTAGATTGTGTTCAGCAACTGCCGTATTTGTGGTGGGGTGTTGCCCCTGAGTACGAAGATGGGCACGTTGAACGCCTCCGCCTCCTTGACCTTCTTCGGCTTCTGGCGATAGTACTTCTTGGAGGTCACCAGCAGGGTGGCATTTTCCAGGCTGTTGACCAGTTCCAGGCTCACCTGCATGTCGTCGGCCACCTGCTCCATCCTCCCCCGGTTCACCCCGAACAGGAACAGACGGTGGTTGCTGTCCTTCTTAATCGCCTGCTTCTGCACCGGTGTCCTTCGCTCGGTGACCTCGGGGATAACCCTTTCGATGTGGACCTCTCCATTTTCGCCCGGCCAACGGGTCTCGGTAGCCGGGGGCTGGCCGCGCAGGATGGTATCGACTGCTTCACCGACATCGAGATGAATCGTCACCCGGTCCCAGTCCTGTATCTCCACCAGTATGTCGAAGGTCGGGGCGGACATGCGCTCCAGGATAGATTTCTGAGTGCCCCTCCGGCGGGCTTCTTCATCACCCAGGGTTACCGACTGTATCCCGCCGATGAGGTCGGCCAGGGTGGGGTTCATCATCAGGTTCTCCAGGGTGTTCCCGTGGGCTGTGCCGACAAGCTGCACACCGCGCTCGGCGATTGTCCGGGCTGCCTGTGCTTCCAGGGCGGTGCCGATTTCGTCGATAACAATCACTTCCGGCATGTGGTTCTCCACCGCCTCGATCATCACGGCATGCTGCATAGTGGGCGTGGTCACCTGCATCCGTCGGGCGTGTCCTATCGCCGGGTGGGGGATATCGCCATCACCGGCAATCTCGTTGGAGGTATCGACGATGATGACCCGTTTGCCGAATTCAGTACCCAGTACCCGGGCCACCTCGCGGAGCATGGTCGTCTTACCCACACCGGGGCGACCGAGTAGCAGGATGCTCTTGCCGGTCTGTACCAGGTCTTCGATGATGTGTATTGTGCCGTAGACCGCCCGACCGACGCGGCAGGTCAGCCCGACGATGCGGCCCTTCCGGTTGCGAATCGCCGAAATACGGTGCAGGGTGCGCTCTATCCCGGCCCGGTTGTCACCCCCGAAGCTGCTGATACGCTCGGTAACGTACTCGATATCTTCTTCGGTTACTTCCCCTTCATCAAGTGTCACTTCACGTTTGGCAAAGCGTGCCTCGGGCAACCTGCCGAGGTCGAGCACTACCTCCAGGAGCTCCCTCCGGTCCTCCGTATCAACCAGCGGCTGGCGAATGCGGGGCGGGAGAATGTCCAGCAGTGCTTCCAGGTCATCGGTGATTGTTTTTTCCAAGAGTTGTCCTCCCCGGTGCCGGATTCAGCATTTTCCGGTAACGATATCCAGGAAATACTGGTGGAACCTCAGGTCGTCAGTAAGCTCGGGGTGAAATGCGCAGGCAAGGAGATTCCCCTGCCGGGCGGCTACAATCCCGGGTTCGGCTGCTCTCGGACCCGCACCATTAGGCAGACGGGCCAGCACCTCCACACCGTTATCTACCTCTTCGATGATGGGAGCGCGGATAAAGACACCGGGAAAGGGCTTCTCCCCGAGCACCGGTATCGAAAGGTCGGCCTCGAAGCTCTCCCTCTGCCGCCCGAAGGCATTGCGCCGCACCCTCATCGCCATGGCGGCCACGGGTTCTACGCGATTGTCGGCAACCTCCCGGGCCAGCAGAATCATCCCGGCGCAGGTCCCCAGTACCGGCATCCCCTCCTCCACCCTCCGGCTGATTTCACTGCGCAGGTTGTAGCTCAGCATCAACCCGGTCATGGTAGTGCTCTCACCGCCGGGAATAATCAGCCCGTCCAGTCCCACCATCTGGTGGGGTAAACGGACGGGCAGGGTGTCTACTTCCAGGTGTTTAAGTACGGCGATATGCTCGGCAAAGGCTCCTTGCAGGGCAAGGACACCTATCCTCATGTTACCATCCTCTTTGCGCCAGTAGCTCCTCAGGTTTTATTTGCTTGATGTCCAGCCCGGGCATGGCTGCACCCAGGTTCTTGGATACCTCGGCGATAATCTGCGGGTCCTGGTAGTGGGTGGTCGCCTTGACGATTGCGTTAGCCATTACGCTGGGTTTATCGGACTTGAAAATGCCGGAGCCGACAAAGACGCCGTCGGCACCAAGCTGCATCATCAGGGCGGCATCCGCAGGGGTTGCCACACCACCGGCGGCGAAGTTGACAACGGGGAGCTTGCCGATTTCATGTACTTCCTTCACCAGCTCAAACGGAGCGCCCAGTTCCTTGGCCTCGGCCATCAGTTCTTCTTCCGGCATGTTCACCAGCTTGCGGATTTCATCCATTACCGTCCTCATATGCCGGACGGCCTCAACGATGTTACCGGTGCCGGCCTCGCCCTTGGTCCGTATCATTGCCGCCCCTTCACCGATACGCCGCAGGGCCTCACCGAGGTTGCGGCAACCGCAGACGAAGGGTACCTTGAAGTCGTGCTTCCAGACATGGTGCGATTCGTCGGCCGGTGTCAGTACTTCAGACTCGTCTATATAATCGACACCCAGTGCCTCCAGCGCCTGGGCCTCAACGAAGTGACCGATGCGGCACTTGGCCATGACCGGTATCGAGACGGTTTTCATGATAGCTTCGATTACTGTCGGGTCGGCCATACGGGCAACACCACCGGCAGCACGGATGTCCGATGGTACTCTCTCCAGCGCCATTACCGCGCAGGCACCGGCTTCCTCGGCTATCCTGGCGTGCTCCGGAGTGACGACATCCATGATAACCCCGCCCTTTAACATCTGAGCGAGGCCAGTCTTGACCTTCCATGTCCCGGTTTCCATATGTGCCTCCTCACTCACCCGCAGGCTACTCGCTTGTACAGTAGTATTCTACTACCGTCATTGCCGTTTATCAACATGTCTTCCATCCGCACCCCCTGTGTTCCCCTTCCCCTCAACCAAGGGGAAGGGGCGGGCGGCTCGTATGAGCCGCACGGGGATAGGGTTACCTGACCTTGAGATTGTGCGCGGCTGACCTTAGCCGCGCGTCGCTAGGGCCGACGGAGTCGGCATGCTCCTCGCAATGACAACGCTGAGGCTTGCACTCGGCGCGTCATTCTTGAGCTGGAACATGGAGTAAAGCGAAGAGACACCGAAGCAATCTCACCCGGCAGGCTGATTTTCAGGATGCACTGACTGGACCGGCTAATGGCCTGGAGGCATCAGCTATCCGGCGTGCCGGTTTCAGGGGTGGTGGCGGTAGTACTCCAGGGTATTCTTGAGTGCCCGCGCGCCGCGCTCGATAGTGGGAAAGGCCGGGATGCCAATCTCCTGGAACTTCAGGATGATGTCTCTGACCTCCCTGGCAGCATCCGCGGTGTATAAGAAAACGAAGACCATCAGCGGCTTCGATGTCGACTCTTTGACCTGTCGCATCAGGTCGAGGCTACCCTGGACCTGCTGGGGAATGATTTGCCGACCGGGTTTGGTCCCCGTGATACCTATCAGGTTGTCTATGTTCGGGTCCTGCGCAACGATTCCCCAGACGCGGCGCATGTCACGGCGTACCGGGCCAGCCGTGTCTATCGGGTTGCGGTAGCTCCCACCAACTACGTTGAAGAATGTCTCCAGTTCGCTGTAGGACTCCTGGGTGAGGCGGGGGACTCTCAGCCCGACATCAACCAGGGCATCGGTGATGGCCACCGATTGTCCTCCCGAACCACCGATAACGGCCGTCCTGCCACCGCGGACCGGTGGAAAGTAGACGAGGGCCTTCAGGGTATCAATCAATTCTTCCATTGTGGTTACCTGGACTGCCCCGCACTGATTGACCGCGGCGTCCCATACCATTCCGGTTACGGCCAGTGCTCCGGTATGTGAGGCAATCGCCCTCCCCCCGTCCTCGGTGCGGCCACCCTTCCAAATCACCACCGGTTTACGGGCAGCCGTCCGCCTGAGAACACTGAAAAACCTTCTGCCGTCTTTCACGCCCTCCAGGTACATGCCGATAACCTTGACCTCGGGGCCCTGGCTGAAGTACTCGAGGAAATCCGTGGCCTCAAGTGCAATACCGTTGCCGGAACTGACCGACTTGCTGATGTCCAGTCCGAGGAGATGCGCATCCAGGCTGAAGGTCAGGGCTATGCTGCCGCTCTGCGAGATAAAGCCGACCGGTCCGGGAGTGCCGCAGTACTGGTCCGGGCTCTGCTTTATGCCCAGCCTCGGGTTGAATATTCCCATGCAGTTGGGACCGATGAGGTGAAAGTTGGCCTCTTCCGCTCTTGCTGCCAGCACCTGCTCCAGTCTTCTACCTTCTTCGGTATGGGTCTCGGAAAAACCCGCCGTGAAGAAATGGGCGGCGGCAACGTCCTTGCGAATGCAGTCCTCCAGTACCTTCAGGGCTGCGTTCCTTGAGACTGCCACAATGGCCAGGTCAACCGGCTCGGGGATGTCAAGGAGGCTGGTATGGTTCTCCACGCCCAGGGCCTTGATATCCTCGATGGTCTCCGGGTTGACCTGCACCGAGTACAGTTTTCCCTTGAAGTCGAGTTCGCTGCGGAGCCATTCGAAGTTCGTCTTCCTGCTGTCACCAATGACGGCAACACACCGGGGGTTGAATGCCCTGTCCAACCTGTTGAAGTCTACTTTCAAGGTCTCTCCTGAGTGTCTTCACTAGCGGAAGTAATCTCCCACGCTGTGGTTATATTAGGCGGGCTGTCGCCCGACTGTCAAGGAGTCTCTGCCTCGGCCGTCAGGAATGAAGCGGCCTCTTTGCCGGTATTCCCGGTCGGCGTGGGTACTTCTCCGGAGTGGGGGAGACCTTGTCAACCACCACCAGAAGACGCCGGTCGGGGAACTCGGGCATATCTACCTCCCTTACCTCCCGGAGTTTACCCCCCAGGGTGGTTATCGCGGCTTCCGCCCGCTTGATTTCCCAGTCGACGTTCCCCTTCTTATGGGCGATGAAGGTGCCACCGACAGCACAGAAGGGTAGCGTCAGTTCCACCAGTGTCGGCAGCGGTGCGACCGCTCGCGACAGCACCAGGTCGAACGTCTCCCGGTACTGGTCGCTGCGGGCCAGTTTCTCCGCGCGTGTGTTGATAACCTCGACATCCTCCAGCCCCAGTTGCCCGCAGAGGTGGTGGAGGAAGTTCGTCTTCTTAGCCGTGGCCTCCAGCAGTACCAGCCGTATTCCGGGGAAGGCTATTCTGAGCGGTACTCCCGGTATGCCCGCTCCCGTGCCCACATCGATGACCGCCGGTGATTTACCTGTTGATGGTTCCTCGGTTGGTGGTTGCCAGGCGAGCACCACGGTAAGGGCATCAAGGAAACCGCGTACCTGCACTTCCTCGTAGTCGGTGGTCGCGGTCAGGTTCATCCGTGTGTTCCAGTCAATAAGCTCCCGGTAGTAGACCTCGAACTGGTCAAGCTGCTCCGCACTGAGGCCAAGTCCAAGTCTGCGTGTGCCGGAAATGAGTTTCTCCATGATGCTCACAATTATAGCACAGCGCTCTTTGTCTTCAGGATTTTCTCCTTGACGAAGAGTGTTCGGGGCACTATAGTGAGTTTTATTGTCGCGACCGTCACACAACGCCGGCTCTACATCGGCCCAATAATCGCGTAACGCATCGTTTCAGGAAAGAGGCTCTCTCATCGGTGAGCGTATTTGAGATGTTCTCTCTGGAAGGCAGGGTTGCGGTGGTTACCTTGCCTGATAATCCCGGCCTGTTATGGTAATATAGGGGAATCCTATTATCAAAATACTAAAGAAGAAAGGAGTAGAAATGGTTTACAAGTACTTAATCTATAAGAAAGACGCAGACAGACATATCGCCTATATCACGATTAACCGTCCGGAACGGATGAACGCCCTTCATCCGCCAGCTCATGTGGAATTCTGGGATGCCTGGTCCGACTTTCGGGATGACCCGGAGATGTGGCTGGGTATCCTCACCGGTACCGGGGATAAGGCCTTCTCGGCCGGAAACGACCTGAGATACCAGGCTGAACAGGCGGGGAAGAACGAGCCCAGAATACCATCGCCACCGGGTGGCTTTGGAGGTATCACCAATCGTTTCGATTGCTACAAACCGATGATTGCCGCCGTTAATGGTTATTGCCTGGGGGGCGGGATGGAAATGGCCCTTGCTTGCGACATCATCATTGCCGCCGACCATGCTCGCTTCGGGCTTCCCGAGCCAACCGTGGGTCTTAACGCCGGTGCGGGTGGTCTTCATCGGCTGCCACGGCAGCTACCACTGAAAGTAGCAATGGGAATGATACTCACGGCCCGACACATCACTGCTGACGAAGCATATCGCATCGGGCTGGTTAATGAAGTAGTCCCTCTCAGCGAGTTATGGACATGTGTAGATAGCTGGGCAAATGACATCCTGCGCTGCGCACCACTGTCGATTCGCTCATCTAAAGAGGCGGCTATGAAAGGCCAGGATATGACGCTCGGGGTTGCCCTGAACCATGGTTTTCTTATGTCTCAGCAGATGGCACTGTCCGAAGACTTCGTGGAAGGGCCAAAGGCTTTCTCCGAAAAGCGTCCGCCAAACTGGAAGGGACGTTAGCGGAGTAGCTTCAGGCTGGTGGTTGATAGGCATCCGGCCGGACAAGGTCACCGTATAGCTCCGGGCGGCGGTCGCGGATAAAGTCCACCTCGAACTCGCCCGGCTTGACTACGAGGCGTTTTTGTCTGGCCTGCGCCAGGCTGACTTCGCCGTAGAGTATCTCTTCCTTCCTGGCGCTGCCGCTGGCGAGTGTGTCTCCCCAGGCGTTGGCAATCTTGCTCCGGCCGAGGAACCTGACGCCGCGCTCGACGCCTACACGGTCCACAGCGACAACGTGGACCTTGTTCTCCAGGGCACGGGTATTGACGACGTACTTCGGGATATGGCCCCGGGTTCCGGGCCAGTTGGTGGGCAGGGCGAGGATATCAGCGCCCTGTAATGCCATGATACGGCAGCTCTCCGGGAAGTTGCAGTCGTAGCAGATGTGCATCCCGATGTTGCCGACCGGTGTCCGGTGCATCTGGAACGGCCCGTCTCCGGGGTCTACGAAACGGTCGACACCGAGGAACGGCAGGTGAATTTTACGGTATTTGCCCACCATCCCCTGTGGCCCAACCAGCACGGCGGCGTTGTAGCATCTGTCGCCGTCTACTTCGAGGAGTCCGAAGACCACGTGCACGCCCAGTTCCCGACAGAGGTCTGCCAGCCTATCGGTTGCCGGGCCGGGTATGGTCTCCATGAAAGGCAGGGCTTCCTCACGACTGTTGAACACGTAGCCGGTGAGGGCGCACTCCGGAAAAACAATTAGCTGCGCGCATTCTGCGGCGGCCTTCGCTGTCCAGAGCAGTATCTTCTCCAGGTTCACTTCGTTCTTCGTTATCACGGGGTCTATCTGGACGGCGGCAATTTTCACGATATCACTCATCAGAGCATCCTCCTGCAGTCCTACGTAGCACACTCTAGGTGGCGGGCGTGGTTTTGTCAACTCTCGGAGGGAACACGTTCTTGACAGTATCATCCCTGCGGTCTAGTATAGCCGTGCTGCTACTAAAACCGCATCGTTGAAATAAGGAGGATAACTATGGCGTACCAGGATATTTTGTATGAGGTAGATGATTATATCGGCACGATAACGCTCAACCGTCCCCAGAGTCTGAACGCCTTCACCGATACCCTTCTTACCGAGTGGGTGGATGCTATCGAGTCGGCCAAACGTGACCCCATGGTCCGGGTGTTGATAGTGACCGGTGCTGGTAGGGGGTTCTGCTCCGGGATGGATGTGAAGGCGGCTGCCGGTGGAGGGCAGGCGCAGCCCCTTTATGCCCGGCGTAATTACATGCGACTCGGCGTTCACCGGGTGCCGCGGGCGCTGGAGACCTTGGATAAGCCTTACATTGTCGCCATCAACGGTCCGGCCGCCGGTGCCGGCATGGACATGGCCAGCATGGCCGATATCAGGATAATGTCGGATAAAGCCCGCGTGGGTATGAATTATGTGCGCGTGGGCCTGCTGCCCGGTGATGCCGGGTGCTACTTCCTGCCGCGCATCGTGGGCATTGCCAGGGCATTGGAGCTTATCTGGTCGGGCCGGATGATTGACGCCGAAGAAGCACTGCGTATCGGCTACGTCAGTATGGTGGTCCCTCACGATGAGCTAATGGAGAAGACGCGAGAGTTCTGCCGGCAGTTCACCCAGGCGCCGGTAGCCACCCAGTTCGCCAAGCGTCTCCTCTGGCGGGGCATGGACATGTACCGGAACATCAACCTGGAGATGGCCGAGATGGCGATGCTAATAAACTCGACAAGCCCGGACACGAAGGAAGGCCCGCAGGCCTGGGTGGAGAAACGGGAACCGCAGTGGAGCGGTGAGTAGTGATTTGTAACATGGCTGGTTGAGAGAAAGAAGTAGCGCTCGCCCGAAAGGGCGAGCGCTACTCTCCATACTCAGCCACAGCACGTTGACAGTGTAGCTCTGGTGGTCTAGTATAGCCGTGCTACTAAAGTCGCATTGCTGCTAAAACCGCATCGTTGAAGTAAGGATGACGGCTATGGGGTACCGGGATATATTGATATGGGAAATGTCGGTTAGCATGTCTAGCAGGGTGCTGAAATGAGGAGTCCAGAGGGCAGGCCCCTTCTGAGGGACACCACATCTGGGCCGCACGGGGGTTGGGCGAAAGGGTTTTTCATCACCCTGATAACGAAAAAATTGCCGACCTGGTGGCAGAGAAGGTCCTTCGATGACGTTAGTACCGCCTCCGGAAAGCGCTGACGACAAGTCTGCTGAGGAGCAGAGTACGCCTGCTGAGGAGCAGAGTACGCCTGCTGAGGAGCAGAGTACGCCTGCTGAGGAGCAAAGTACGCCTGCAATAGAAATACCAGTGCAGGAGACTGTTCCCGGGCGCCGTCTCTCCGCAAGGAAGCGGGTACTCCTGTTCGTTGCCATCGTCTTCCCGGCGACGTGGCTTATCGATTTGGTCAACTGGCTCCTTGGTGGTACCGATAATCTGCTCGTCTTCCCCATATTAATGATACTGGCGATGTTCGTTCCCGCCCTCGCTGCTGCTATCATTCTGCAGTTTGTCACCAGGGAGGGACTACGAGGCGCGGCGGTACGCTGGGGAAGGAAGCGCAACATAGCCTACGCTTATCTGCTAATGCTGGGCATCGCCGTGGTCACCTACGGTATTACCCTGGCGGTAGGTTGGGGCCGGATAGACGGCGATTCCACCACGCTACGAGACTTCCTGGCTACCCTCGGCGTCGCCGCTGATATCTCGCCGTCTATCCTGCTCGGTGCGGTTGGATTCACCATACTCGTTGGCGGCGTCTTGATGAACTCGCTCTACGCTTTCGGCGAAGAACTGGGGTGGCGAGGCTTCCTCCTCCCCAGTCTCCTTCACATCGGGAAGATGAAGGCTTGTCTCATCTCAGGGGCTATCTGGGGTATATGGCACGCCCCTCTCATTCTGATGGGCCATCTCTATCCGGGCCACCCCTTGCTGGGGATATTGATGATAACGGTGATGTGCGTACTGCTCGGCGTCATCTTTGGGTGGCTTTGGCTCAGCACGAACAGTATTATCCCCCCCATCATCGCCCACGCCGCACTAAACGCCCAACTTCTGGCCTACTTCCCCTCTTTCCTCTTCGCTGACATCGACCCCCTCCTCGGCGGCGGTACCGGTATCATCGGTCTTGGGGTGATGATGGCGGTTGTCCTTTGGCTGTGGCTCAGCGGCCGCTTGCGCTAGCTGACAGATGGACCTGGTGAAGCCGAGATATCCGCTAAAGTGTCCCCGACTGAGGTATGACACAGATACGGAGCGGGCATGACCTTAGTACTAAAGACGCGGGGTACTAAATCGCCATTGTTCGGACGTGCCTCAGTCCCTATACTTAAGATAGTATGAAGGGACAAACATCAGCACTGTTAGAAAAAGAGCCCGGTCGCCAGTCCGACTCCGTCATCAGTCATCCGGAACCAGAGCTGGAAAGCCAGCCCAACCCGTTCCCGGCAGGAGTTAAGGTCTCCCGTAAACGCGAGATATCAGCTCTGGCTCTGGTACTGGCATTGCTGGTGCTGGCGCTACTCTTATCTATCCCCGGTCTCATTCTACTCGACAGACTTCAGCCCTAGTTCGCATTAATCGCAACGGAACGACCTCCACCTCCCCTTCAATTACCTTTACTGCATTCCGCTCTCTGCCTGGCCAAATACACTCTTGCTCTGTTTGTAGTCCTATTATTGGCTGGGGAATGTACTCCTGACCGGCCGCAGTTTCCACTGTCCTGGCGTCGAATCATGTTCACCCGGACGGGTAAATCATGGTAAGCTAGTAGTCAGGTCCTTTGTTTGCCGGGAGGATGCAGTTGTACGATGTTGCCGTAATCGGTGCCGGGGTCGTCGGGAGCCACACTGCCGGTAGACTGGCTGCGATGGGTCATAGCGTGGCCGTCGTGGAAGGTAAGCGCAGCCTGACGGAACCCGTCTGCTGTACCGGGATTATTGGCCGTGAATGCGTCACATCCTTTGCCATCGGGGAAGACATCATCATGCGATGGGTGAAGGGCGCCCGGGTGTTCTCGCCGTCGGGCAAACCGCTCAAACTGTGGCGGCCGGAACCCCAGGCTGCCATTGTCGATAGAGTGTCGCTCAATGTATCCATGATTAGCAGGGCTCAGGGAAGGGGCGCTCACTACGAGGTAGGGACTCTCGTAAGGGATATCGAGGTTGCCGATGACCGGGTCAGGATTAAGGCGGTTCGCGGTAATAGTCCGGTCTATCTTGAAGCCAGGGCGGCAGTTATCGCTACGGGCTTCAGGCCCGGTCTGACCGAGCGACTCGGCCTGGGCAGGACTGGCGATTTCGTTGCCGGGGTACAGGCAGAGGTCAGTGCGCCCGGAGTTGAGGACGTAGAAGTATACCTGGGTCGGGAAGTAGCCCCTTCGTTCTTCGCCTGGATGGTGCCGACTACCTCCGGCATGGGACTTGTCGGGCTGCTTTCGCGGCAGACTCCGGAGGTCTATCTCAGAAAGCTGCTCTCGCTCCTGGCTGACCGTGGGAAGATAGCTTCGGCTGATGTCGAGGTGCTGCACGGAGGGATTTCCCTGAAGCCATTGGCGAAGACCTACGGTGATAGACTGCTGGTTGTCGGTACTGCTGCCGGACAGGTGAAGCCCATCACTGGCGGCGGTATCTACTACGGGTTACTCTGCGCCAACATCGCAGCGGAACACCTGCACCGCGCTCTGTCCGCGGACAACCTCTCGGCCAGGGACCTGGCTGGTTACCAGCGGGAATGGAAACAGAGGCTCGGGTCGGAGTTGAGGACGGGCTACTGGGCCCGGAGGGTCTACGAGCGATTCAGCGACCGGCAGATTGACCGGCTGTTTGACATAATGGAGTCGACCGGCATCCTTGAATCCCTGCTCAATGCGAAGGACCTGTCCTTTGACTGGCACGGGGGTGCTGTGTCCCGCGTAATCAGTTACGAGGTCTTTCGTAAGATCATCGGGTCAATGAAGCTGCCAGCGCGCCTCAAGGACCGTATGCCCGGTCGGGAGTAGCCCGCCGGACGAAGGTGATGGCGCTCCAGTTAATGATGCCGCGGGTGACGGGAATGACTACAGGATTGTACAGGAGGGAGTATCAAAGTGACCGGCGGTAATGAGGATGTCCGACTTGGTGAAGCTGCGCGCCGTTTTCTGGCCGGCCTGCCGGATGAAGAGAGAGAGGCCAGCCAGCAGGAAATCTATCGGTTTGTCCGATGGTACGGATGGGAACAGGCGTTAACCGGGATGTCTCCTCCGCAGGTGGCGAACTACGCCGAGCAGTTGTCTCAGTCGGACACGGACTATGCACGGAAGCTTGAGTTGATACGGGGCTTTCTGGCCCACGCCAGGAAGCAGGGGTGGAGCCGGCTTAACCTGGCGGCCCACCTCAAGGCACGTAAGGTGAAGAGTAAGACCGTGCCAGCGTCCAGAGAGCGCGAGCCTGTTCTACTGACACGGCAGCGATACGACGAACTGAAGGTCGAACTGACAGCACTGCTGGATAAACGCCCGCAGATGATTGAAGATATCCGTCGTGCAGCCGCGGATAAGGACTTCAAAGAGAATGCCCCGTTAGATGCAGCCAGGGAGCAGCGTGGTCACCTGGAGGGGAGAATCCTGGAACTTGAGGGAGTCCTGGCTGCGGCCGTAATCATGGATAAGGAGCGAGAGAGCAGGCACAGGATTGGCATTGGCGATAATGTAGTCTTGCAGGACCTGGCGTCGGGAGAAGAGGTCCGTTACACTCTGGTGAGTTCCAACGAGGTAAACCCTGCCGTCGGCAAGATTTCCAACGTTTCCCCGGTAGGGAAAGCCGTAGTCGGACGGGCGGCGGGCGATAAGATAGAGGTGACAGTGCCTGCCGGTAAGCTGCGTTACAGGATTTTGAGCATCGGGAACTGACGGTTTACTGTGCTCATCTGCTGGCGATGGCCGGAGAGTTAGTATTGCTTTACTGATTGCTGATGATATAAAATGCATCAGCAAATACGCTAAGGAGGCATGATTCATGACTGAAGAATCACCCGGCGGATATACCGGTAAAATCCTGAGAGTGAACCTTACCGATAAGAAGACCACTATCGAAGAGCCTGAAGGCAGGTTCTACCGGGAGTACTTCGGTGGGACTGCCCTGATTGGTTATTACCTGCTCAAGGAACTGAAACCGGGTATCGACCCCCTGGGACCGGAGAACAAACTGGTATTTTCGGCAGGGGTGCTTTCCGGTGTTCCTTCCGCGGGATGTGGCCGTAGCGGAGTTGGTGCCAAGTCTCCCCTTACCGGTGGCTGGGGGGATGCCCAGTCAGGCGGGTTCTGGCCGGCAGAGCTGAAACGCGCCGGATGGGATGCCATCATAGTTGAAGGTAAGGCAGACAAACCCGTGTACCTCTGGATTAAGGATGACCAGGTGGAGATTCGGGATGCCGCTCACCTCTGGGGTAAGACCACCGCCGAGGTGGACAGCCAGCTCAAGGAGGAGTTGGGCGACAAGAGAGTACGTGTCGCGCAGATAGGTCCGGCTGGTGAGAAGCTGGTGCGGTTGGCCGCCATCGCCAACGATATCAACCGCTACTACGGACGTTGTGGGCTGGGCGCTGTCATGGGCTCCAAGATGCTGAAGGCCATCGCCGTACGTGGGAGCAATCCTCTGAAGGTGGCCAACCAGGAGAAGGTCCGCGAGATTGCCGGCGCTACCGCCGATGTCATCAAGCGGTTCATGGGGGGGTTCAAGTCCTACGGTACCGCTGGCGGAGTTGGTGGACTGAACGCCATGGGGATACTGCCCACGAAGAACTTCCAGGAAGGGCAGTTCGACGGCTTTGAGAAAATCACCGGACAGGCAATGGCCGAGACTATCATGGTGGACACCGACAATTGCACTGCCTGTGCCGTCAATTGCAAGCGCGTTGTTGAAGTTGGGCCGCCGTACAATGTTGAGCGCGTCTATGGTGGGCCGGAATACGAGACCATCGGCTCCCTCGGTTCGCTCTGCGGGATAGACGACCTCAAGGCTATCGCCCACGGCAACCAGACCTGCAATGCCCTGGGACTGGACACCATCGGCACCGGTACGACTATTGCCTTTGCTATGGAGTGTTTTGAGAACGGCATCCTGACCGAGAAGGACACCGGCGGTATCGAACTGAGGTTCGGTAACGCCGAAGCGATGATGAAGATGGTGGAGATGATAGGGCGGCGTGAAGGGATGGGTGATATACTGGCAGAGGGTGCCAGGCGTGCCGCGGAGAAGATAGGCGGAGGCGCCAGCCAGTATGCCATGCATATCAAAGGGCAGGAGTTACCCATGCACGACCCCAGGGGTAAGGTTGGACTCGGGATAGGCTACGCTGTTTCACCCACCGGGGCAGACCACATGCACAACATCCATGACGTTGAGTTCATGCGCGTCAACCCAACCATGTCGGCCCTGGGCATTCAAGAACCACTCGACCCGTTTGACCTCGGTCTGTCCAAAGTCCGCTCCTTCTGTTACCTGGTCAACTGGCAGCACTTCAAGAATTGTGCCATTACCTGCATGTTCTTGCCGTATGACCCCAACAGGATGGCCGAGCTTGTCAGTGCGGTCACCGGTTGGAATGCCAGTGCCTGGGAGCTGGAGAAGGTCGGTGAACGTGCCCTGGCCCTGGCCCGGCTCTTCAACGCCCGAGAGGGTCTCACTGCGAAGGATGACTTCGTACCGGAGCGCCTGTACAAAGGTGTTAGCAGCGGACCCCGGCAGGGTAAAGGACTGGACAGGGAAGCATTCCAGGAGGCTATCAAGAACTACTACGGTATGGCTGGATGGGATGCTGAGACGGCGTCGCCTACGGCTGCCAGGCTGGCGGAGCTGGACCTTGCCTGGGCGATACCCGAGTTGGATAAGATAGCGGGCAAGAAGTAAATGCTTATCTCGTGCTGAAAAGCACGAGATAAGGTGTCAGTATCCGAGAAGCTTCTTCATGGCGTCGGCAGCAAGGCTGACCGCGCTGCCCATGAGCGTGCGTCCGGTGACGATTGCGTTGAAGCGGCAGACCTCGTGACAGCACATACACTCTATGCAGATGGCGCGGTCGATGCTGGCGACGCCGGTAACGCCGGCGCTCTTATCGTGGATAGTGATTGCCCCGGTAGGGCACGCCCTGACGCACTCGGCGCACGCCGTACACTGCTGCTCCACCACCTTTGGCCTGACGGTGAGCTGGCCTACCGCGAACCTCGATAGTGGGGCGGGTATCTTCCTGAGGAATGCTCGTTTGGCACTGACAGGGAGCCGGAAGTCACTGGTGGCGACACTCTTGATGTTCTCCCCGACTACTTCTATGCGGTTCGGATTACCCACTCCCAGGACGCGCTCGTGGGCATAGCGGGTGGTAGCGATATCCATCGGGTCCATACCGATGATTCCGGCAGCTACCGCATCCACGGCCACCGCATCACGGCTGGCCAGGATAACGCCCAGCTTCCGGACACTGCCCGCTGCCGGGCCTTCTCCTTCCATAGCAACGATGCCATCCATCAGTGTCAGATGCGGCCGGATAACGGAGAAGATATCGGTCAGCATCCGGGAGAAGTCCTCGCTATCCGGATACTCGCCGTGGAGTCTCCGACGGAGGCTGCCAGGGATGGTGCCGTACATGTTTTTGATACCCCCGGTGAGCACGGTCAGCGAGTGCGTCTTCAGCTTGGGTAGATTAACGATTACGTCGGCTTCCAGGGCGGCCCTGGATAAATAGACTTCCTTCAGGAGAAGGCCGTGGCACTCCCTGGCGACGAATCCCTCTTCCCGCAGGTTTATCAGCCTGACACCGGCACGCTGGCACATCTGGCGGAAACCGGAAGTGCTGAATCCGTCAACCGGTGCCGTCTCTATCTCGTCGCCCACGGTGATTTCAGCCCCTGCTTTCTTGAGCAGTTCCAGGACGGCCTCGACGAATACCGGGTGGGTGACGATACCCCGCTCAGGCGGTGATGGCGGCGGCAGGTGGTTTATCTTCACAAAGACACGGTCACCGGGCTTGATTATTGTCTCCAGTCCACCAATCAGCTCGATGCTTCTCTGTATAGCCGGGACCAGCCGGGGCAGGTCATAGTCATCGGCGCGGACGATGGATACCCGGGCACTATTTTGTCCACTGGCGGACTCGGACTTACCGTGGTTCAGTGTCTCCGGCATGGGTCTCCTTCGTAATGACATTATGACATTATTTATCTTATTGTAAGTCCTTTTTCAGTGCAGCGCCGGGTTGCTCTCTTTCCCGTCACTGTTACGGTATCAGGGCACCTAGGCCACCACGCCCTGCTCCTTGAACCTGGCAATGTCCTCCCAGGTATATCCGTATTCGAGGAGGACCTCTTCGGTGTGCTGGCCGAACTCCGGTGCAGGCATCCTCACTGTTGGTGGCGTCTCGCTGAGCTGCACCGGGTTGGCTATTCCCTCTATGCGACCGTAGGTGGGGTGGTCATAGGCAACAAAGAAGTCGTTGGCCCTGGCCTGGGGGTCATTGATGGCTTCTAGGAGACTCTGGTGCGGAGCGTAGGGTATCCCCTCCAGAATCGGTTTCCATTCTTCCAGTGTCCTGGTCTTGAAGATATCGTCGAAAACGGGATAGAGGAGCTGGCAGTTCTCCACTCTCGCCTCGTATGAATTGAACCTGGGGTCGTCAATCAGGTCTTCACGCTCTATGGCCCGGCAGAACTTCGCCCAGTAGCGGTCCGGTTGCAGGACGACAAATACAATCATTCTCTTGTCCTTGGTTATGTACCTTCCTGCCAGTGGGTTGACGACCTTGCTCCGGTAGAAGGCGGTTACCGGGGCCAGGGCTTCCTCGACCCTGGCGACGGCTTCCGGTGGTGGCTCCTCTCTCCAGTCTGTGTAGTCCAGTCCCGTGGCCAAAGCCCCGGCAATGTCAAAACCGAGCTGGTACATTCCGGCGTGAAACAGGGCTACATCCAGCTCCTGCCCGACCCCGGTCTTCTCCCGGACGTGTAGTGCAACCATTACCCCGAAGGCTATGGCCAGTCCGGCAAGATTATCCCCGAAGGCTGGCCGGAAACCGGTGCTCGGCATTCCCGGCCTGCCGAACATGTAGGGGATTCCCGACCTGACCCAGAAGGCGGTGGTGTCATAGGCGGGGGCATCTTTTTCCGGGCCCTTCTTACCGAAACCGGTCAGGGCGCCGAAGATGATGCGGGGGTTGACCTGTTTCAGGGTATCATACTGCATGTTGTACCGCTCCAGTTCATAAGGCCTCAGGTTCGTCAGGAAGACGTCTGCCTGCTCCACGAACCTGTGGGTGACCTTCTGGCCCGCCTCCTGGGTAATGTCAACGGTGACACTTCTTTTATTGCGGTTGTAGTTCTCCCAGTTGTAATTGATATCGGAGGGGACACCCGCCCTGCCGGTGCCCTGACCGGCCTGATACACCCGCCAGGAATCGCCGGTGGTGGGGTTCTCAATGTGGAGTACATCCGCTCCGAAGTCGGCCAGGTGCCGGGCGGCTATCGGGACGGCGGCTACCTGCGATACATCAACAACCTTGATACCATCAAGAGCCATCCCCATTCTCCGGTTCCTCCTTGGCTGGTATTCCTATCCTGGCTACTCCCGGTAGGCTGTGCACAGGCTGGGCAGAGTAGAACGTGGTTGGTGGGTAGAGGGGCTGTGGACTATAGTCCCAGAGTATACCACCGGAATCCTCCCCTGTAAACTCACACCGGATGGACGGGAGACCGTGCTGCCCCGGTCTATCGACCTGGCGCGTGCTTGCCAGTGGTATGGTGGCTTGCTACAATGAGACTCATTCGGGGTCTGCATAGCAGGAATGTCTGCTTGCAGGACAGACCATCCCAGGATTACCCACCGGATTACCGACCCTGAGAGAACACCGGGAAAGGAACTGCTATCAGAAGACCGGACTTCCGACTGCTCTTCTCCGGAATGCTGCCACTGTTTATCCTGGCACACTTCGGTCACCATATCGTCGGTGCAATGCTGCGACCGTTGATGCCGATGATACGTACCGACCTTGGCATCAGCTACACAGAGGTGGGCGTGGTGTTGTCCGCCTTCGCGATAACCGGCGGTATCAGCCAGTTACCCTCCGGCTGGCTGGCCGACCGTATCGGGCCGAGGATAGTCGTTACCGCAGGTATATCGGGGGTAGCCCTGGCTGGCCTGTTCATCGGCCTTTCGCAGAGCTACCTGACACTGATTATCTTTCTGGTTCTGGCAGCCCTGCTGGGGGGTGGCTATCACCCCGCTTCAGCCGCGGCAATCTCCTCGTCTATCGCACCGGAGCGGCGGGGGCGGGCCCTGGGGCTCCACCTTGTTGGCGGCAGTAGCAGTTTCTGGGTGGTGCCGCTGCTCGTTGCGCCGATAGCTGCCGCCTGGAGCTGGCGAGGTGCCTATATCACGCTGGCGGTTCCTACGATTGTCCTCGGGATAGTGATATATGTTCTTCTCGGTCGGAGGATGTATGCCAGGGATAAAGAGAAGCAGACAACCGGTATGGAGGTTTCCACCGGCACGGACAGCGTACGATGGCGGAAACTGGCACCGTTCATAATTATGAGTGTGGCTACCGGAACGATGACCCAATCGGTGGCGGCCTATCTCTCCCTGTACGCGGTGGACTACTTCGGTGTTCCCGAGGCGACGGCCGCCATTCTGGTCGCCATCACGCCCGCAGTAGGACTGTTTGCCGCGCCTATGGGTGGGTATCTTTCCGACCGTCTCGGTAGGATACCGGTACTGCTGGTGGTGAGTTTCACCACTATACCCCTCATCTATCTGCTGGGTGTGGCGCCGAATGTACAGGCGCTTGTTGCCGTAATGGTGGCTATCGGCCTGGTAAGCAATGCCCGCATGCCCGCCTCCGAGGCCTACATTGCCGGGAATACGCCGGAACGCCGTCGCTCCACGGTACTGGGCGTGTATTACTTCGCGGGTGCGGAAGTCGCAGGTCTGCTGACGCCGGTGATGGGCAACCTTATTGACCGACTTGGTTTCTACGCCAGCTTCAGAATCATCAGCATCGCTCTGGCGGGGATTGTCGTGGTGTGCACCCCGTTCCTGCGCGGTGCCAGGGAATAAAGCTGGCTCTGCGTAAATCCTATTCGTTACAGGATGACGTCGTTCTGGCGGAGCTCGCTCACCTCGGTCTCGCTTAGACCGAGTAATTCCCTCAGCACGTATTCGTTGTGCTCACCAAGCAGCGGGGCATGACGTGACGGCATCTCCGCATCGCTCATCTTCCAGGGTGCTCCCACCAGTTCCAGCTCACCCAGCTCGGGGTGGTCTACCTTCAGGAAGGCCCCGCGGGCCCGCAGGTGCGGGTCTGCATAAAGGTCTCTGGCATTGCGAGAGGGTGCTGCGGCAAGATTAGCCTGGCAGAACTCCGCGACCATCCAGTCGCGGTCGCGCACCCGGGTCCATGCTTCGATAAGCTGGTCCAGCTCCTTCTCGTTCTTCTTGCGTGATGCCATGTCGGAAAAACGGGGGTCGCTGACCATTTCCGGCTGGCCGATGACCTCGGCCAGAGCGGTAAACTCCTCGTCCGAATGGACCTCCAGGGCGAGCCAGCGGTCCACTCCCCAGCACCGGTACACGTTGTGCGGCGCGTACCGGGGGTGAGCATTGCCCATCCTCTCCGGAATCTGCCCGTTCATCTCGTAGCCAAGCAGGAGCTCACCGATGATGGAGGTGACTCCTTCGCACTGCGAGAAATCGATAAACTGCCCCTCCCCGGTCTCCATCCGATAATACAGAGCGGCCAGGACGGAGAAGGCCGCGCCGGTACCATTCATCAGGTCGACATCGCCGGTGCTGTGGCAGGGGTCGTCGTCCGGATAGCCGGTTATGTAGGCGCCGCCACCAATGGCATGATGGATGGTGGCGTATCCCGCGTAGTCCTTCTGCGGGCCTTCCTGTCCCCGGCTGGACATGGAAAGGACTATGATGTCCGGGCGTACTTTGCGCAGATCTTCGTAGCTAAGGCCCATCTTCGCCATTGAACCGGCCCGCATGTTATCGACAGCGATGTCGCTGACTGCCACCAGCCGTTTGGCCAGCGCCACGCCTTCCGGACGGCTGAGGTCCAGCGTGAAGCTCTTCTTGTTCTGGTTGACCGAGTTGAGAGACATCCCCTGGTTGAGTGGGATAACGGTTGGTGCCGGGTCCGGTAGTGGCCAGACGACGCCGTGACGGGTAAGGTCGGTCCGTCTGTGGCCTTCTATCTTAATGACCTCGGCACCGAGGGCCGCCAGCATCATGGCGCAGTAGGGTCCGGCCCACACCCAGCTGAAGTCGGCTACTCTTATTCCTTCCAGCGGAAGCATCTTACTACCGTCCTTTCTCTCTCGTCGTCATACCGCACCGG
>JADHXC010000076.1 GCA_016783135.1 Dehalococcoidales bacterium
AATCTATTCCGCCCTTATCGGCAAGTTGCCTGCCCTGTTGCCTTACGTGAGCCACCAGCTTCCCCGAGTTTTCCTGGGCAATTCCCAGCCTGGCATGAACCAGAGGACCATACCCGGTATCGGAGATGAACCACTGTCCGGACAGGTTATCCTCCATGGTTATGGCTTCTACCGGACATATGTGAGAGCAGAAACCACAGCCTTCACAGGAGACTGGGTTAACCTTGAAATCCCTGATAGCATCGAAACGACACAGTTCCTGGCACAAGGCGCACTCATTACACTTCTCACTATCAATAGAGGCGACCTGCCCGCTCCAGAACTCGTGATTTTCCCGTGCGGTCGGGTTGAGGATGAGGTGAAGGTCAGCAGCATCTACGTCGCAGTCGACGAGCACTTTCCTCTTAGCCAGAGAGGCAAAGGAACCGACGATGCTGGTCTTGCCCGTTCCCCCTTTACCGCTAAGGACTACCAGTTCTTTCACTTACAATATCTCCAATCTGATTATACAGCCCGACGAAATCCTTCTTCCACTCTGGCATCCCTTCGACCAGAGTTACCCCTCTGGAATAAAGGCGTGCGATATCCGTATCCAGAGGGATAGTAAGCATGACCGGAATATTCTCCCGCTGGCAGTATTGCTCGACGTTATTATCCCCTACCCCGGCACGATTCAGCACGACCCCACACGGTACGCCAAGTTCTCTCACCGTCTCTACCGCCAGAATGAGGTCATTAAGCCCGAATGGAGTGGGTTCCGTTACCAGGATGCAGAAATCGCTGTCCCCAACTGCTTCTACTACCGGGCAGGATGTGCCCGGGGGAACATCTAGAATAACCGAACCATCACGGTTGGCACGTTGTTTTACCTTTTTAATCACAGGCGGGGCCATAGCCTCGCCTACGTTGAGTTTACCGTGGGCAAACTCAACGCCTTCCGAATACCCCCATTCGACAATGCCAGTTTCCCTGTACTCCTCGGTGATGGCATTTTCCGGGCAGAGGTAGCTACAAGCACCGCAACCGTGACAGAGTTCGGGAAAGACCATCACGTACTGACCGAGTACCGCAATGGCATTGAATACACAGACCTCGGCACATTTGCCACAGTGTGTGCACTTCTCCTCGTCTACCCTTGGTACCGGAATACTGACAGGTTCGCTGCCGTCAAGTCGTGGCTTTAGAAAGACATGGGCATTAGGTTCCTCCACATCACAATCGAGGAGCTGTACTCCTCCTATGTCTTTCAAGGAGAGGGCAAGACTGGTAGCCACCAATGTCTTACCCGTTCCCCCTTTGCCACTGGCTACCGCTATTATCATGCTCTCACCATCTTAGTCCCACATTTAGGGCAACTCATACTGTAACAGGGTCCACCCACCTGATGTGGTACTCTGGCACCACAACCCGGACAGACACACTCGCCATCAGGACCGGCTCCCGCACGTGTTCCCCCCATTCTCCCGGCACCCCTGTTTCTTCCGGGCATACCTCTTCCCGCACCCGAACCACCCTGAGGGGGTCCGGTTCCGTCTCCTCCGGGCATAATTACACCTCCCGTTTGGTTAAATGAGCTTGTTTATTTCCCTTTCTTTTCCATGTCCTCAATCTTGCGCTGCATTTCAGCTAGCTGTTGTGCCAGTGCTTGCGACTGTTCCCTGAGTGCCTTGATATCTTGCTCCGGTGTCTGGTTGGCTGGTGATGGCATTCCGGCTCCCATACCCATACCACGGCCCATGCCTCTGCCTTTACCCATTCCTCCACCCCTGCCCATTCCTCCACCCATACCGGAACCTCCGCCAGCTTGCATGCCAGGGGCAGCATTCATTCCGGAGTGGTCAGGCACGTTAGCCTGCGAGCTAGCCTGGAACTTACCGGACACGTAATCCTGGATAGCATCCTTTATCTTTCCGGACGCGCCGGTAACCACCTGAATCCCGGCGGCCGAGAGCACCTGGTGAGCGTTTGGACCGCAATTACCGGTGAGCACAGCCTGTACACCCTTGCTGGCAATCACCTGGGCAGTGGCGATTCCTGCCCCACCTGAAGCCATAGCACTGGTATTATCGACGGCTTCAAAATCCATCGTTTCCGAATCAGCAATAATGAAATGCTGACAGCGCCCGAAGCGAGGGTCTACCTCGGCTTCGAGAGTGGGGCCTGCTGCTGAAATCGCAATCTTCATAACCTCTCCTTACTTCTTCTCGGTTGTTATCTCTTGTATTCTGACCTCTATTTGCCCTAGTTGCTCCTTCATGACTTGAGCTTGCTGTTGCAGAAAACCAAGCTCCTGCTCACGACTTACACCAAGAGCAAAGGGTACATTACCGGGAGCAACTGGCCAGGCCCCGTAGTAGGGATTACCATACCCCATCCGTGGAACACCATACCCGCGTTGATAAGCCCCTCTTCCCCAGGGACTGCAAAAACCCCGTCCACCGCCTGTCATTGACCCCATTCCCCTTGGGCCGGTACCGTTAAATCCTGGCATTGTGCGCCTCCTTTTTCCAACTGTTCTGGTCTATTTTGTGATGAGTGGTGTCTTATTCCTTTTCTTTTTCCAGGTCACGCATCCTAGTCTCAATCCCGTCGAGCTGTTCCGTTATTCCCTTTGCCTGGTCCTGCAGGTAGCTGAGTTCTTCTTCTCTGGTCATCTGAGGCGAAAAGGGAGCATAGCCCGGTGCAGATGGCGCCCCAATGTATTGGGGCCCCATGTATTAGGGCTGTGGGTAGTCCCAGGCCGGCGGCATACCGACACCGCCCATGAAGTAGGCACCCCTCGGCAGTCCACCTCTACCCCTGCCAACGTACGGCCAGGGGGGAGAGCTTCCCCTGAAGCCAAATCCCCTGCCTCTTGCGAAGCCGAACCCTCTACCAAATCCATTAGGCATTTTCCAACCTCCTATTCCTTGAGCGCTTCAAACCTCTTTTTAAAACAACGTCCTGTTTACTTTTCGACATTCATACCTCCCCCCATATGATTTCATCCTGCCCACTACAATGAGTTAATACCCGTCAAATTCCTGATAATATGTGTAGATTTACCACCTGTGTTGCTCTCGGCCGGTACCAAGTGCGTTTCCACTCTACACCTCCTGCCAGTTGTGCCCGCCTCTATGGCGTCTTCCTCGACCAGACCTGCCTCTTCCCGGGCTCGGAAGCTGAGTGCTCAGGATATTTTGTGTGTTGCAGGCAGGGCAGAACCGTGGGGGCGTATTTACCATAACTTCAAACGGGACATCCCACTCATGGCCACGGTTGCAGCTGAAATGCTGCAGGGCCAATTGAAAATTGCCACCCTCAATTCTTATCGCCTTACCATGGAGTAAAGCATCAGCCATCTTCTGCCGGGCTGACGTCAGAATACGGGCAAAGGTGGTACGCGAGACACTCATCCTTTGAGCGCAACCCTCTTGATCTAACCGCTCAAGGTCCTTCAGGCGAATTGCTTCTACTTCTTCTACCGACAGCTGTACTTCTTCCAGTACGGACAGCGGCACACCAGCTGGTTTGAAGTAGGGCACATCAGGTATATTATTTACCCGACGCCAGAGCGGTGGCCTGCCCATTCTTACCATTACTCGCTGGTTCTCCTTGTTGACTTTCGGTCATATGCTCATAACAATACTAACTCCGATTTGCCCTGCATGTCAAGTCCCCTGTACCCGTCTGGTCCAATAGTGAAAACCAGACTCAATGGCGATAAACCAGATAACAAAGAATAAAGGGAACAATTTGAGGTCAACCGGGCGCAAATTGTTCCTGGAGCTATGTCTACCTGAAAGGCAGTACTCAGTTGCAGAAATACCAGCTAGTATGTCCGCGGGGTGAGACCCTTCGGCTTCGGCCTGCTGGCTTTGCCAGCAGGTAAGCTCAGGGTGACACGCTGTCGACATGTCATTCTGAGCCGGGGCTCCGAACGGAGCGAGGAGACACAGAATCCGAACGTTGCGCGGATTTGTGCAACTGGATACTAACGCTAGTCTGAATCCTGGCCCAGGCTGCCATCAATCATCCAGAGACGCCTGGAGGCTGCCCGGGCAACGCTGGCATCATGGGTCACCAGGATAATGGCCACCCGGTACTCCGTGTTAAGATCACTGAGAAGCTGAGAAATTTCTTCCGTGGTCCTGGAGTCCAGATTCCCCGTCGGTTCGTCAGCGAGTATGACCGACGGATTGTTGGCCAGCGCCCTGGCTATTGCCACTCTCTGATTCTCCCCTGCACTGAGCTCTCGTGGCTTGTGGTGTATTCTCTCGATGAGGCCCAGTTGTTTGAGGATCTGCCGGGCTCTTTCTACCCGCTCATCACGCGGTATTCCGGCAATCTCCATCGGGAAAGCCACGTTTTCCAGGGCTGTGAAGGTTGGCATCAGGTTAAACGTCTGGAAGATGAATCCCATTCTCTTCAATCTCAGGTCGTCGATTTCACGCTCGCTTAATCCCGAGATATCCTGCCCCTCGAAGACTATGCTGCCGCTACTCGGTTGGTCAAGACAGCCAAGCAGGTTAAGGAGTGTCGTCTTGCCCGAGCCGGACGGCCCCATAATGCCCACGAATTCGCCCCTCGCTATCTGCAGGCTGAGGCTGTCCAGGGCCATGATTTCCTGGTCGCCGACACGAAACGCCCTGGAAAGGTCCCTGGTTTCAATAATAATATCACTCATATCGCAATGCCTGTACTATATTCGTCTTTGATATTCGCCACGCCGGGTAAAGGCCGGCAAGCATCCCAACCAGAACGGCTATCGCCAGGCCGATTCCAAATATGCGTGCATTGACCACGGGGGCAAAATAGGTTAGTCCCATGAACTCGGATAGAACGTAGGTTATACCCTGTGACAGCAGATAGCCTCCAAGGCAGCCAATACCACCGGCAATCAAGCTGGTCGCCAGTGATTCCATGACTATCATCCGGAAGATAAAGCTCCGGTGGGCACCGATAGCCCTCATGGTACCGATTTCTCTCACTCGCTCACCGACTGCCATCAGCATAGTCGATAGAATAAAGAGGATGCCAATCAGGAGAGCAACGGTTGATAGGCCCATGTGGGCTGCTCTCACAATCCCCACAAGGTCAACCAGCTTATCAATCACTGATGTCATGGTCTGGGCTGAAATACTGGGCCACTTCTCGCTGATTTCGTCAGCTGTCTCTTCCGCCCTGGTAACATCGTCCACTTTCACCGGGACATAGGTCAACTGGCCCTCTTTGTCATAAGCCTTTTGCAGTGGTTCCAGAGGAGTGAATAGCATGCCGTCATCCATGCCGCCACTGGGTTCGAGGATACCGACAACCTCGAATGGAATGCCCCGGATTTCCATGGTACCGCCCAGCTCAAGACCGGCCACATCCGCTATCCCGGAACCGGCTACCATTACGTTCTGGTCGTCACCCGTTATCAGACGCCCGGAGCTGAGCCGCAGATAGGGTGCTATATCGCTGAAATACGCCGGCGTAACTCCATTCAAGATGGGAATAGCTCCAGGTTTGTCCATCGATATTGTCATGGGTATCGCCGTCAAGACAGGGTACACAGCCCTGACATTCTCATGTTGTTCTATCTCACGTATAGTCTCCTCTGAGAAGCTACCAACAAACGCAGCGACATCCGGATAGGGATATGCTTCGGCTTCCTTGGGGACAATAATAATGTCGGTGCCTTGCTGTGCCATGGAGTTTTCAAAGGACGCCATGAAGCCTTCACTGATGCTGAGTATGCCCACGGTGAAGGATATGGCTATAGCCACGCCCATAACGGTGAGTATCGTCCGCACACGACGGCGTGTCAGATTCCTTATCGCCAGAAGCAATAATAACATCTGTACTCCATGTTACTTTCGGGGCTGCCCTATTGTCAATCAGATGTTGTGCGGTGTCCAATGCATTGGTAACAAACAGGCTCACTGGCGATAAACCGGATAATAAAGGAATACGGGAAACAATTCGAGGCTAACCGGGCGTGAATTGTTTCTGGAGTTATGTCTACCTGGAAGGTAGTTATGTCCAGGAGCCAACAGTATAGTAGAATTATTAAAGAGGCGTCCCTCAGAAGGGGCCTGCCCCTTTCGTCATCAGGAAACGGTTTGACTGTTAAGCAGGTCAAGCGTGTCGAGTCCCATCGCTTCCCCTTTGAAGACATTGAGACTAACAAAAGTCTCTGTTCTGTCAACGCCAGGAATGACGGAGACCGTGCTCTCGATGAAATCAGCGAACTCCCGGGATG
>JADHXC010000077.1 GCA_016783135.1 Dehalococcoidales bacterium
GGGGAGGGGTGCCGGAGTGGTTAATCGGAGCAGACTGTAAATCTGCCGCCCTAAGGGCTACGCAGGTTCGAATCCTGCCCCCTCCACCACCGCTTTACCCTGGAGTTGGACTGGACTGCATAATTCGGTATAATAGAGTTTGTACTCTGTAAAATAAAGGACGAATGCCCACATAGCTCAGTTGGCAGAGCATACCCTTGGTAAGGGTAAGGTCACCAGTTCGAATCTGGTTGTGGGCTTGGCGAAAGAAGGGGGTCTTTAATGGCAAAGAAGAAATTTGAACGTACCAAGCCACACTGCAACGTAGGCACCATTGGCCATGTCGATCACGGTAAGACGACGCTGACTTCGGCGATAACGCTGGTGCTGTCCAAATCCGGTGCCGGAGCGACCGGGTTCCGTTCCTTTGACAGCATTGATAATGCGCCCGAGGAGAAAGCACGGGGCCTGACTATTGCCATTGCTCATATCGAGTACGAGACAGAGAAGCGGCATTATGCACACATTGACTGCCCGGGCCATGCTGACTTCATCAAGAATATGATTACGGGTGCCGCTCAGATGGATGGTGCGATACTCGTAGTCAGTGCTCCTGATGGACCGATGCCCCAGACCCGCGAGCACATCCTGCTGGCTCGCCAGGTGGAAGTGCCCAGCATCGTCGTTGCACTTAATAAGGTGGACGTAATGGATGATGAGGAGCTACTGGAACTTGTAGAGATGGAACTGAGGGAGTTGCTCTCCAAGTATAATTTCCCCGGTGATGAGATACCGGTAGTCAGGGTGAGTGCTCTCAAGGCGCTGGAGTGCGGTTGCGGTAAGCGTGAGTGCGAGTGGTGTGGTCCCATCCTGAAGCTGATGGATGCTGTTGATGACTATATCCCGACTCCTGACAGACCGAAAGACCAGCCTTTCCTGATGTCAATCGAGGACGTATTCAGCATTAAGGGCCGTGGTACCGTTCCGACCGGGAGAGTGGAAAGGGGAACAGTGAAGGTTGGTGATGACGTTGAGATTGTAGGCCTTCATCATGAGCCCCGTAAGACCACCGTTACCGGTCTGGAGATGTTCCACAAGCTACTGGACGAAGCGGAACCGGGTGATGCCGTCGGTGCGCTGCTAAGGGGTATTGACCGGGGTGATATAGAGCGTGGACAGGTACTGGCGAAACCGGGTACGATACATCCCCATACGTATGCGGATGCCCAAGTCTATGTCTTGAGCAGGGATGAGGGAGGCAGGCATACACCCTTCTTCAACGGGTACCGCCCCCAGTTCTATATCCGGACGACAGATGTTACCGGCACCATTGAGCTACCTGAAGGGGTGGAGATGGTTATGCCCGGTGACAATATCACTATGAAGATTAAACTTATCTATCCTGTAGCCCTGGAGACGGGATTGCGCTTTGCTATCCGGGAGGGCGGCAGGACTGTGGGTGCTGGTACCTTCACCAGTATTATCGAGTAGAAATGGCCAGAAAAAGCGAAGCCAGGGTCATCATCCACCTTGCCTGTCCGGAGTGTAAGGAGAGGACCTACACGACGAACAAGAATAGAAGAAACGACTCCCAGCGGTTGGAGCTGAACAAGTACTGCCCGCAGTGTCGTGTTCATACTCTGCATCGAGAAGTGAGGTAGCCTCCGAGGGCAAACGATATGCCATCTAGCAAACGTGCCAATACCAGGCGTGTCAGCGCTTCCACGAAACGCATGGTCGTTCCTGCCACAGGGCCGGTTAGTTCCGTGAGGCGCTTTGGTACCAGGTTCAAATTTATCAGCGACACCATTGCCGAGATGAAGAAGGTGACCTGGTTGACCAGACGGGAGGCTATATATCTTACCGGTCTGGTCCTTCTGGTTGCCGTCAGTGTTGGTATTGTGCTCGGGCTGCTCGACCTGGGCCTGAGCGAAATCGTTACCAGGTTTCTCCTGGGCGGCTGAAGTTGCCCAGTAAGGGATGGGAAGGCTGTTCCCCCTGTAGCCTTTTTCTGAATGAGGTTGTGTGTGGGTACTAACGGAAAAGACTGGTATACAATCCATACCTACTCCGGGTATGAAGAGCGGGTTAAGAAGAACCTGGAGCAGCGCGTTAAGTTCATGGATTCCCGTGACGAGATTGCGCAGGTAGTGATACCCACTGTGGAAGAGGTGGAGATAAGGGGCGGACAGAGGCGTACCGTTGCCAATAAGATATTGCCCGGCTACATTCTCATTGAAATGACAATGACAGACGAGAGCTGGAACATCGTGCGCAACACGCCCGGGGTTACCGGCTTTGTCGGCAGTGGCGGTAAGCCCGTAGCGCTGCTGGAAGATGAGGTGGAGCAAATCCTGAAGCAGATGCGGTCCGAGACACCGCAGGTCAAGATTGGTTTCCGGCAGGGCCAGAGTGTCCGGGTGACGGATGGCCCGTTTGCCGATTTCGTTGGTATAGTGGATGAGATAGGTACCGAGAAGGGCAAGGTGAAGGTGTTACTCTCCCTTTTCGGGCGGGAAACGCCAGTGGAGCTTGACTTCCTCCAGGTGGAGAAGCTCTGAATGTTCTGGAATTGGAGGTAGAGTGGCAAAGAAGGTTATTGCCGTAATAAAGTTACAGATAGAAGCCGGGAAGGCAAATCCGGCGCCCCCGGTTGGCCCGGCGCTGGGCCAGCACGGGGTCAATATTATGGGGTTCTGCAAGGAGTATAACGACCGTACCGCTTCGCAGGCCGGGTCCATCATCCCGGTGGATATCAGTGTCTTTGAAGACAGGTCATTTTCCTTTGTTACCAAGACACCACCAACAACAGACCTGCTGAAGAAGGCCCTGGATGTGGAGAAAGGGTCCGGGGCTGCCGGGCGAGAGGGAATGCCGGCACTGTCCCGCGAGAAGTTGACCGAGATAGCCCAGTTTAAGGTAAAAGACCTGAACGCCACCTCCCTCGAAGCGGCGGAACGTATCGTGGCAGGCACGGCACGAAGTATGGGAATCGAGATAGAACAGGAATGACAAAACACGGAAAGAAATACCGAGAAGCAATTGAGCTCCTGGATAAGACAACAGCCTATTCCCCGGAGGAGGCTGTGGACCTCGCCAAGAAGATGGCGAAAGCCGGCTTTGATGAAACGGTTGAGCTTCATCTCCGGATGGGGCTCGACCCCCGCAACGCCAGCCAGCAGGTACGCGGCGTTGCCCTTCTGCCGAGCGGATTGGGGAAGAAGGTACGGGTGCTCGTCTTTGCCCAGGGTGAGGCCAGCCGGATTGCCGAGGAGGCCGGGGCCGATTACATTGGCGATGACGACTTGACCAAAAAGATTGAGGACGGCTGGCTGGAGTTTGACACGGCTATTGCTACTCCGGACATGATGAGCAAGGTAGGGAAACTGGGACGAATTCTGGGCAGACGTGGACTGATGCCCAACCCCAAGTCCGGGACGGTGGTATCGGCCGAGGACCTGCCGCGCGTAATCGAAGATGCCCGCAAGGGCAGGGTGGAGTTCAAACTGGACAGAACGGCCATTATCCACGTGCCGGTGGGTAAGGTCAGCTTTGATAATGAGAGTCTGATAAGCAACCTGTCTGCGGTGGTGGAGGCGGTAATGAAGGCCAAGCCGAGTGGTGCCAAGGGCCAGTACGTAAGGTCCGCCTTCTTAACCACGACAATGGGGCCAGGTATCAGACTTGACCTCAGGACGGCACTCGCACTGACCTCCAGTTGATATGTTTGGTGCCGGGTATTAGAATAGGTGTGCCAGATAAGTAGTATGCCACCAGTAAACGGGTAGCGAATACACTATTAAGGAGGAGCAATGGCAGGTATCGTATCATATGGAGCATACATCCCGTACTACCGAATGCCCCGAAGCGTGATGAATGCCGCTTGGGGGCGTGGTGGAGGACGTGGTGAGAGGGCAGTGGCCGGCTATGATGAGGACTCGACTAGTATGTCGGTTTCTGCAGGCATCGACTGTCTGAAAGGCACTAACCCGAAGACGGTTGATGCCGTATATATGGCAACAACTACTCCGCCGTATTTAGAGCGGCAGAACTCGAACATAGTGGCCACTGCCCTTGACTTCCGCCGGGATGCGCGAAACACGGATTTTGGCAACTGCCTCAGGTCAGGGGTTTCCGCCCTGCAAGCTGCCATAGAGGCAGTCAGCGCAGGTTCGCTCAACAGTGTCCTGGTAACCGTGGCTGATATGCGCCTTGGGGAATGTGGTGGAGAGTTCGAGCAGTCCTCGGGCGATGGTGCTGCTGCTTTCCTGGTGGGGAATGAAGGGGTGGCAGTTGAGGTCGAGGGTAGTTACACTTATTCTGACGACCTTTCCGATAACTGGAGAGTCGATGGCGACACATTTGTTAGCTCATGGGAGGACCGTTTTGGCCGCGATGCTGGTTATAACGTGACGCCGGTCGAGGTGGTGAAGGGAGTCCTGGGGAAGCTGAACTTGACACCCAAGGATATCACCAAGGCCTGCATCTATGGCGCCAATGCCAGAGCGCAGGCTAGTCTGGCCAGAGCAATGGGTTTCGCTCCGGAACAGGTTCAGGACCCAATGCTTGACAATATGGGCAACACCGGGGCGGCACTTGCTCCGATGATTCTGATTGCAGCCCTCGAAGACGCCAAGCCGGGAGACAGGTTCCTGATGGTCAGTTGGGGCAATGGTTGTGACGCTGTTGTGCTCAAGGCTACTGATGAAATTGAGAAGATTAAGGACAGAAGGGCCATCAGGCGTCATCTTGCCATTAAGGGGACGCTTGACAACTACGGAAAGTATATGCGCTGGCGGGGACTGGTACCGACCGCCGTTCGTCGTGGCATGAGAGTAGCCATGTCGGCGGAGTGGAGAGAGCGGCAGCTCGGTTTGCCTCTCTACGGCGTGAAATGCCTGAATTGCGGCACAGTCCAGCTTTATATGAGCGGCTCTTCAATGCGCACCCATATCTGTCACGAGTGTCAGGCGAAAGACAACTTTGAGCCCTACCGGTTTGCCGATAAGATGGGTAAAACAGTCAGCTTCAGCCATGACTTCCTGGGTGGAGGTATCAATCCGCCGATGACGCGGGCGGTCATTGACTTCGAGGGGGGCGGTAGAGGTTTGTTTGACATGGTTGACCGTGACCCCGAAGAGTGCAAGGTAGGGCTACCTGTCGAGATGACCTTCAGGAAGATACCGTTGGGACCCGGCTCCAGCAGTTACTTCTGGAAGTGCAAGCCGGTCAGGGAGTAAAATATTTACCAGTAGAATAGATAATCAGGGAGGTATTTGAAGATGCCAGGAAGTATCAGGGATAGGGTTGCTGTTGTTGGAATGGGGTGCACCAAATTCGGAGAGCGCTGGGAGGTCAGTGCCCATGACATGATTGTAGACGCTGCCTATCAGGCCTTTGAAGATGCCGGGATAGGGCCTGAGGACATCGAGGCTGCCTGGATAGGAACCGCAACAGGCTCCACCGGAATGTCATTGTCTGAGCCTCTAAGGTTGCAGTACATCCCCGTTACCAGAGTAGAGAACGCCTGTGCCACGGCTTCAGATGCGTTCCGGAATGCCTGCTATGCTGTGGCTGCCGGTATCTACGACATCGTGCTGGCTGTTGGTGCCGACAAGTACAAGGATAGTGGCCTCAGCGGACTGACCGACGGCTCAACCCCCGGGCCCGGTCATGCTATGACGGCGGGAGCGTCAGGTCCGCCACCGGCGCAGTTCGCCATGCTGGCCACCACGTACTTCGACCACTATGGTCTCAGCTATGAGGAAGGCAAGCACATGATAGGCCGGGTCTCCTGGAAGAGCCATATGAATGGTGCCCGGCACAAGAAGGCGCATTTCCAGAGGGAAGTCAGTATGGACGCGATTCTCAATGCGCCGATGATTGCCTGGCCGCTGGGGCTGTATGACTGCTGTGGCGTTAGCGACGGTGCAGCGGCTGCCATTATCACGACACCGGAGATAGCAAGGAACATGCGGAAAGGCAAAGAGCCACCCATGTTTGTCAAGGCGCTGCAGATTGCCATGGCACCCAATGACGGCAACTTCAACACCAAGTTCGATTACATGCATGTTGAAGCTACGGTACGGGCCGGAGAGAGAGCCTACACGGAGGCCGGTA
>JADHXC010000078.1 GCA_016783135.1 Dehalococcoidales bacterium
TCCCCAGCATGCCCGTTAAATCAGAGCCGCCGCTCTCTCCGGCAATATCGATGACATCATCAATCTCAACGATGACCTCGGGCTTCTCCTCTATCTTCACGTAGAGGTCATAGTCATTACCTCCCGAGATGCCGCCGATACCGGCCATACCGGCACCGATTATCTCGATATCCAGCTCACCTGTCACCGTGGTGTATTTTTCGGGTGAGTCGGGGCAGGAGAGTGTTGCCCTGGCGCTGAGTATCTCGTCGAAGCCGAAGAAACCTCTCTGTCCGATGCTGCCGTACAGGGTAAACTCATACGCCGGCCCTTGATATGGAACGGCGACACTCACCCTGAGGACATCGCCGGCCATTAAGGTCAGCCTGTCTTCAAGAGGCACCAGCCACCCGGTACCCGGCCTGTATACGTCCAAACCGCTGATCATATCCTTTACACCTTTGTATAGCCGGTAATGCTGATCTCACCGAACTGGGAATCGGGCGTCTGAGCCAGCACTTCCACAACATCCAGCAGGGTCGGCGAAATGACCTTGGGTATCGTGCCGCCGATCTTGGCGTAGAGGTCGTAGACACCCGCCGAAAGAGTGGTGGTAATGTTGATATCCACGTAGTCCTCGCGGTAGTTCCAGCTGGCGTCTTCGGGAACGCTGATGGTCTTCGAGGCGTGCAGCACTTCGTCGAAACCGGCCCACCCGGAATTGCCGATGGCGGCGTAGAGCGTCTGGCTTTCCGCCTTGCCCAGGTGGGAGTACCGGCAGGTTATCCGGAGACTATCCCCGGCCTTTACCTGTACGTTGGCCAGCGGCAGCAGCAGAAGCCCGTACTGCGATGGTAAATAGACTGCGCCCATATTAATTACCTCCTTGCATAGCTTGTTATCTCAATGGAGCCGAACTGCGATGACGGGACGGATGCCAGATTCACGACTTTGGTCATCTCGTCGTCGAAGTGCCAGGAGCCGTCAGCCCCGTAGTAATAGCTGTAAGCGTGAATTGTCACTTTCTTATCCGGCATGATGAAGTACCCGCTGAAAGAATGCGTGGCTCCTCCGTTGACGTTGGCACTCGGCTCGGGAAAGCTGATACCCGGCCAGGGGGAGACACCGTACTCAAGGGCGCCGCTCACCATGACGCCGATAGCCGAAGAGTAAGTGTTCTTAATCTTGACCGTAATATCGACGCGGCTGCCGGCCTGAGCTTCACCCGGTGCCACTATTTCTATGACGTCAGCGTATTGCGCCACTCTTGGTCTCCTTACTTCTTGCTCTCGTCATTCCAGGGACGCATGCACTTGGCGAAAATCATGCTGCCGAAAGTAACCACCAAAGCTCCGCCGGTGATAATGACGTAGCCATAATCAGCCTGGGTAACCCACTCGGTAACAATGCCGGCCAGGGTGATACAGCACAGCACCCTACAGTCTCCAGTGCAATGGCCAGGTTTCTAGTCAGTTTCATGCTGGTCTCCTTCATGTAAAGGGTCTGTTTTATCCGCTGCCGCCCCTTCCTTCAAGGAGGAACCGGCTGAATAAAGTCCACCGGCAGCCATGCCGGCGATAATTCCGTTGAACAGGGCGGTTACCCAGTCCGACGCTGCGCTCGCTCCCAGTGCCCAGCCGGCGACAAGGTTGATTGCCAGGCCGAAGCCCAGCGCCAGCAGCGGGTAGAAACGTGTATCCGTAACAAAGGGTTTGAAAAGCTGAACCAGCCCCAGTATCAAGGGAACGCCGCCCAGCGCCACTATGGATGTGATGAATTCATTACCTTCCATACTAGATACCTCCTGTCATTCCGGTCATCATGGTCATCATCATGAGCATGTTCATGGCCGAGGTCATGTCATCTGCCGGTGCCGACACCTGGGATACCTGTCCCAGCATGGTGCCCATTGCCGGTAGCCCGAAGCCGTAGGCGTTGTCTTTCTTTACCGGAGCGTCCGCTGGCTTGGTGGAGAAGTAAGGGGCAAACTGCCGGGCTTCGGTCCAGCGGAAAGACCAGGCCTCGCCGTAGGCTCTCCGACCGCTTTCCCAGAGCAGGCCGGTTAGACCTGAAAGCATGGGCGCGGCAAAGCTGGTGCCGGACTTGGAAACATATTCCTCATCGTTCTTATTGCTGGCCATATCCAGATCGGTACCCCAGATGACGAAGTCGGGCTTGGTCTCGCCCTGAACTGTCGGACCTCGTGACGATTTCTCCCAGACGATGACCTCATCATTGGTCTCTATAGCCCCCACGGCAATCACTTCGGGCTCACAGGCGGGGAGCATCATGGTGGTCATCTTCGGTCCGGAGTTACCCGCCGCGGCGACGACATCGAGCCCGTATACCAGGCTCGCCTGCCGGCAGGCCTCCCTGACCGGATTATCCTCATCGCCGTCATCTTCCCCGCCGAGGCTGAGATTTACGACATTGGGATAAAGGTCATCCGTTGGCCAAAGCCCATTCCTACGAGCTGCCTCCGCCAGGTCACAGACCTTGTCGATGCCAAGGATGATGCTCTCGTCACTGCCAAGCCCTTCATCACTGATGACCTTGATATTCATGATGGAAGCGCCGGGTGAGACGCCTGACTTTTCACCCAGAGCATGCATGCCTCCAGCTACCACGAATGCTACCTGGGTGCCGTGCCCGAAGACATCGTCAGGTGATGGCGAGTCGGTGAAGTTGGCCTCATATACGACCTTGTTCCTGAGCGACTGGTGCGTCTTCCTGACGCCGCTGTCCAGCACAGCTACTGTGAGACCCGTTCCGGTAAGCGGCGGCGTGAAGTAAGAGCGGAGCAGGTAGAACACATCAGAGATGGTCTCCACCGGCGGCAGTTCCGTCATCACCTGGTCTGTCTTGTATTCCTTGATAAGCTTCACTGCCAGACCGGGTACTGCAGTGAGCTTTGTCGCTTGTGCTTCATCAAGCTCGCAGAATACCTGGGAGAGAAGCTTTGTCTTCTTAACATCAGTAGCGCCAAGCTTCTTTGCCTCGGCCTCAAGCTGCTCCAACGATAGTCCCTTAGAAATCACTGCGTATCTCATCTCTTCACCTCTGACAATTCGAGTTTTATATAGCTCTCACTCCTATGAGTCTATTCGGGATGTTGGCGCCTTTGACTCCTGCTGCCAGCGGCGGTCCCGGCAGGGTAGTAAATGACTTATAGGCGGACGAACCGTGACCGTAATCAGTCCCCATGAAATTAGCGGCTACCGCCCTGAAATAACAAGTTGTACTGGGCTTTAAGTGGTCAACATCGGCAGTGAAATATCCCTGGTTGGCGGAGGGATTATCCTCGGTCACCAGATGCCAGTCGGTGACTTGGCCGAATGAGAGCGTTTCGCCATATTCAAACCTGCCCTGGCAGATTAAGCCACCGTCAAGCATAAGCCGGCCTCTCAGCCGGGCGGAGTAGATATCGACATTCTGGGCATCGTACGTGCCAACGAGAGGGGGCGACTCATAATCAAGTTCAAGCAAAGCCTTTCGGGCGGTGTACTGATAACAGGAAAGCACGGGGCCGCATCCCTGGTACAGGCCACCGTTGGGAAGGTCATGCTCGATCCCGGCTACATCGAAATTGGCGTTGCGTATTCCGAGGCTGACCAGGTTGCTGAAATCAAGATAAGCCAGGCCGGTATTATTGAGCTCGAAATCATTGCGGGCACCGACCACCAGGACATCGTAATCAACATCGACATTACAGAACGGCGCTGAACCGAAATTAACGAAGTCGGCGGCCACGATATTACCCGGTGTACCGGGGGTGAAAGCATACACGTTGTAAGTCGGCCTGGTGCCCCATGATGTCTTGGAGTTTACCCAGACCTTGACCCTGCCTCCGACGGCAACGGCCCCGGGTGGCATTCCGTTGTAATCCCCGGCACCATAGTCGGTTCGCGGGTCCCAGATAGCGCCGAATCTCCTGAGCCAATCCCAGGGATTGTTGGCCGGCAAATGGGATGCCGAACCGGCAAACTGGAGACCCACGTAGTCAGTTCCCGTGTAACCGTCGTAATGGGTGCCGGCTCCGGTTACCAGGTCATCCCATGTTGCATAAGGAGCGGCAGTTACCCAGCGCCGGGGCATACCGGCTCTAACGTATACACATTTATCGATCCAGTTTTCCCTTGTCGTTCTGCTCATGTCCTGGTTATTTCCTTGCGCATTAAATAGCCTTTTCCGCCATCAATCTGTTTGCCATGTTTGAAACTTTGATATTTTCTAATTTGGGATATGCAGGGGTTTCAGAGAATAGAATGGCAACCGACATGTCCTCCCAGACCAGCTTTTGCAGGTCAGATAGAACATTGGTTTTCACCCCGGCTATCTCCGGATAATTTGCCCAGAGTAATGAGGCGCACCACTGATCATTCACATCCTGGTCAGTGACATACTCAGGTTCAAGCCATGATGCGGTTTTCTTCCTGTGCCAGTAATTTGTCCAGGCGTTACTCAGTCCTTGACCATAACTGGGCCAGACAACATGAATGTTGTCGCTTCTATCGAGGGAGATTGAGGGGTATCCCCCGCCAAGCGTGGCACCCGCATGTGACACCTGCTCCGGGGTGCCCCACATAACCCCGGTTCTCTTGTTATAGTAGATGGCATTATCACCTGCATCGTAATAAGCAATATGCGGGTCATCACCTGAATCAAGGGCAATGCGGGAATGGTAGTGGGAATGTGGATGGTCGGTAACATTTTCCGTTATCCAGGCGGCAGGCCCGTGGCCATAGCAAACCTGGGAATTTCCCGTGTTTATGCCCCAACCACGTCCCATCCACGCCACATGAACAGCCCCAAATGAGTCAATAGCCATAGATGGCGTATCCTGGGGGCTTGCCATATCCGTAACCTGTTCGACCGTGCCCCAGGTTCCGCCGATCTTGGCCCGGTACTGGATATTCTTAACGGTAGGGTTGGTGCCCCATCCCAGTCCAGCCCAGACCACGTGGGGAACATCAGCCACGCCAATGGCTATTGTCGGATAGTCCTGGCCGGGATTAGCCACATTAAGATGAGCAATCGTCTCCTCGGCTTGCCAGCCGCCAATAGTGCGTTCTTTGTAAAATACCCCCCATCTCGCAGCAAATGGCGTCCGGCCATTTGAGGTAAAGACAAGGTGCAAATTGTCAAAGGAGTCTATAGCGAGGGTGGGGAAAAAGTGGTGCCTGTTGTCATAACCGAAGGTAACCCGCTCTTCCGTCCACGTCTGACCGTCATCATCACTGTAGGCCACGTGGACTTGCATGTTGTTGAGTCCTGCCGGCTTCTTGGAATAAGCCACCCAGAGCCTGCCGTCACGGGCTACAGCAATATCACGCCCACCTCCCTCTGCCGCGAGAGCCGGTGTGCTGTTTATATTGGCAACGGTGTAAATCGTCATCGAGTCTTCCTCTCTACGTTATCCTTCTTATGACGGCGGCACTGAATACCAAGCCCGTATCCCTACCTGAACATCGTTAAAGCTAATGAAATCCAGGTCCGCTCTTCCAAGCAGCCACCGGAACTCATAGCCATCATTTCCGTCCACAATGCTGGAGATGTCGATACTCCCGATACAAACATCGCCACCCTCTCTTGTTTCACCGTCGAGTCCAACCTGGTCATCAATGAAATTAATGGCATCAATCCACGCGCCGGGAGTATCATCCCGGACCTGTATGACCTGGCTGGTTTCAGCTACCGTTCCGCCATTCAGCTTGTTGGCCGCGGCATTTGTGTTTTCGACCATCCTGAATTTGAACATAGCGATGGCTCTCAGGATAACAGCGCCACCAGGTAGACCACCTATTGTTACGGTGGGCAGAGATACAGTGATACCAGCAGCGTTAATCCGGGCTTCCTCTAGCGGTTCGCTCCAGAAGTCCATGGAGAGCAGCTGCTTACCGCTCGACAAGACCACCTGGCTAACATCGTTCTGCACC